>CANKMK010000025.1 GCA_947483025.1 Chloroflexota bacterium
CTCCTATGTGCCGATCATCTACACCGCCTGCCGCACCTGCTACTCCGAGCTGCCGCCAGAGGAGATCTATCGCCGCGCTGAGGCGGGCGAGATCGATCCGGCCAAGCAGCGTGAGCTGGTCAGCCGTGTCATTGAGTCGGGACACGGCAGCACCATTGAGCACATCGTCTTCACCTTCGCCATCACCGGCGTGACACGAACGTTGAGCCACCAGCTCGTGCGTCACCGCGCCGGCGTGGCGTTCGATCAGCAGTCGCAGCGCTATGTGACCTTTAAGAAGGCGGCCACGATGCTCCCCGGATCGGTCGCAGAAGCTGACGAAACGGTGCGTGCGCGCTTCGAGGAGGCGACCCAGGGTGCGCTCGGCCTCTACGGCGACCTCGTCGCAGCGGGTATCCCCGCCGAAGATGCACGATTCGTCTTCCCCAACGCCACGCGGACGAACCTGATCATGACCGTCAACCTGCGCGCCCTCATCCACATGTCGGGACTCCGCCTCTGCACCATGGCGCAGTGGGAGATCCGCCGCCTCTTCCAGCTGATCCGCCACGAGGTATTTGCGGTGAGTCCGTTCCTCGGCAGCTTCCTCGCCCCGAAGTGCGTGCCGCTCGGCTACTGCGACGAGGCCGGCAACAAAGATGGCCACTGCCCAATTCGACCGCATAAGGATGAGGTGCTTGGCGCATGGGCCGCCAAGGCAGCCGAAGCGAAGGCGAAGGGGCGCGCACTACCGCTCGCTGAGTAGCTGCCGAGCGCGCCAGAGAGCGCCGCTCCGTAGGGGGAAAGAGTTCGCCCGAGAGGCCATCCGATGTTGGGGGCGACGCTTGCACGCCGGTTCCCCTCCGCTGTGAGATCGGATCGAGTCGCTCCAGCCGTAAAGCCGAAGCTCCCAGGTGACCCTCCGCTCCGCCGCTGCGAGTTGCCCCGCGCTTTGGTGGTCATTCACCAGCACCGTCAGTTGCCTGTCGGTTCGATCCCGTCATCGCCACAGTTCGTGCCGCCTGGCCGATTGCTCGGTCGGCGGGTTCACCGCTGGCCCCTTCGGGCTACGGGTAGCATCGCGGAGGTGACCCTCTGGCAGAAGGGACTTATCAACGACTTATTGGCGGGGCTGGGAGAGTTTTCCACGGCCGAAGGGCTCGCAGCCGCGGATGTGGAAAAGTCCGTCCTACTCGTCAGCGGCGCCGGTGTTGGCGCGAATCACCTCAACGATGGATGAGTCGGCGAGCGTGGTGACGTCCCCAAGGTTGCGTCCCTCGGCAATGTCGCGCAAGAGGCGCCGCATGATCTTCCCGGAGCGGGTCTTCGGAAGCTCTGGCACGAATTCAAGGTGCTTCGGTTTCGCGATCGCGCCGATGCTCTTCCCTACATGTGCCCGCAACTCTTCGAGGAGGGCCGGCGTTGGGTCGATCCCCTTCTTCAGAATCACGAAGCCGACGATTGCCTGACCGGTAAGTGGATCACTCTTCCCCACCACTGCGGCCTCGGCCACCGAGTGATGGTCGACAAGTGCGGACTCAACTTCGATGGTGCTGATGCGGTGCGCTGAAACGTTCATGACGTCGTCGACGCGTCCGAGCAGCCAGTAGTACCCTTCGGCGTCCCGGCGGGCTCCGTCGCCGGCGAAGTACGAACCGGGGAATCGGCTCCAGTAGGTCTCTTTAAAGCGGTCTGGGTCGCCCCAGATGCCCCGCAGCATCGACGGCCACGGCTTGGTGAGGGTGAGGTAGCCGCCGGAGCCGAGCGGAACGCTCTTCCCGGAGTCGTCGACAACATCGGCTGAGATGCCAGGGAGCGGGAAGGTGGCAGAGCCAGGCTTGGTGGTGGTCACACCAGGGAGTGGGCTGATCAGAATCGACCCGGTCTCGGTCTGCCACCAGGTGTCGACGATCGGGGTGCGGTTGCCACCGATGAGTTCGCGATACCAGAGCCACGCCTCTGGATTGATCGGCTCGCCAACGGAGCCAAGCAGTCGAAGCGAGCTGAGGTCGTGCCCCTTCGGATGCTCGTCGCCTTGGCGCATGAATGCGCGAATCGCCGTTGGTGCGCAGTAGAGAATCGTGACCTTCAACTCTTCGACGATCGACCACCAGCGATCCCATGCGGGCGTGTCGGGGGTTCCCTCGTACATCACCTGCGTTGCCCCGTTGCTCAGCGGTCCGTAGACGATGTAGCTGTGGCCGGTCACCCAACCAACGTCGGCGGCGCACCAGTAGACATCGTCGGGCTTGATATCGAAGACGGCGCGATGCGTGAACGTGGCGCCGAGCAGGTAGCCGGCGCTCGTGTGCATGATCCCCTTCGGCTTCGCCGTGGTGCCGCTGGTGTACAGCAGATAGAGGAGCTGTTCGGCGGGCATCGGATCGGCTGGGCACTCCGCGGCTTGGCCCGGAACAAACTCATGCCACCAGCGGTCGCGACCAGCCTGCATCGCCGTGGTACCCGCGGTGCCTGGTTGGCGGCGCTGGTACACAAGCACGCCAGTAATCGATGGGGTGCTCTTGAGCGCCTCGTCGGCGATCGGCTTCAACTCAAAGAAGTTTCCCTTGCGGTATCCACCGTCGGCGGTGATCAGCACCTTCGCCGTGGCGTCGTTGATGCGATCGGCGAGAGCGTTCGCTGGGAAGCCGCTGAAGACCACGCTGTGCGCAGCGCCGAGGCGGGCGCAGGCGAGCATGGCAATCGCCACCTCGGGGACCATCGGCATGTAGATGGCCACGCGGTCACCCTTGGTGACGCCGAGGGCTTTCAGCGCATTGGCGGTCTTCTGTACCTCGCGCAACAGGTCGTTGTAGGTAACGGTGCGGCGGTCACCCGGCTCGCCGATCCAGTGGAAGGCAACCTTCTCGCCGCGACCCGCAGCAACGTGGCGATCGACGCAGTTCTCCGAAACGTTGAGCTCGCCGTCGTCGAACCACTTCGCAAATGGGAGCTCCCACTCCAGGGTTTTGGTGAAGGGCTTCTGCCAGGTGAGGAGTTCGCGTGCCTGCTCGGCCCAGAAGGCAACGGGATCAGCGGCGGCGTGCTCGTACAGATCGGCGCGAGCGTTGGCCGCGGCGGCGGTTGCCGCGTCGGGCGGGAAGGAGAGGCCCTCAGCCTGGAAGGTTTCGATGCCGTGCTGCTCTGGCGCGTCGCCCACTAGCCGGCGGCCTCTTCGTCGTCTTCTACCTCGTGCTCCTGCTCTTCAATATCGTCGTCCTTAAGGTGCGGCACGATGCCGGCGCGACGCTGGCTGCCGCTCCAGCCCAACTTCGTGCTGATCTGCTGGGCGGCGTCGCGCGCTGCGGTGACGAGTGCTGGCAGCGTTCCTGGGGTGACACGAGCAGCGGCGCCCCATACGACCACGGTCGCAATGACGCTGCCGCGCGCGTCGCAGATAGGTACTGCGGCGGCGGTGAGTCGCTCGTCCCACTCGCCGATCGCCACGGCATATCCGCGACGACGAATCGTGGCGAGCTCTTCGAGGAGTGCGCGAGGGTCGGTAATAGTGCGTGGCGTATAGCGAACCAAACCGCGACGTGCAATAGAGAGAACGGTGCGCTCTGGGAGTGAGGCAAGCAGCACCTTCCCTGAGGCGATGGCGTGCATGGCGATCGGTCGCCCGGTGATGTCGGGCATTGGAGTGAGGTTTGGCCCGTCGATCTGGCAGATCGCTACCGCGGCGGCGACGCCATCGAAGACTTCAAGGCTGACCGTTTCGTGGGTCACCTTGGCGAGCGCCTCCATCTCGGGGAGGGCGATCGCGCGCAGGTCGAGGGTGCGCTCGGCGGATTGCGCGAGACGAATGATGCCGACGCCGAGGCGGAAGTGTCCACTCTCGCGATCCTGCTCCACGAGTCCGCGGCGCTCCAGGGTGGAGAGGAGTCGGCTCACCGTTGACTTGTGGAGGTCGAGGGAGTGCGAGAGGTCGGTGACCGAGGCGGAGCCGTCAGCGTCGGAGAGGCAGACCAAGAGCGCAGCAGCCCGATCGACGGAGCGAACGGCGGCGTCATCGGCTCCATGGGCTCCAGCGACACTGGCATGGTCAAGGCTCTCTTCGGGGCTCTGGGCGGCGCGACCGCGTACCTGTTCACTACTCATCGGTTGGTGCTCCTCCCTTGGGGGCGGATGATCCGCCCGCAGGGCGTTGCCGTCAATGGGAGGCCCGATTCGTGCTCAGCGCGCCGCGCGCGGCACCCCTACGATGGTGGTCACAGGGGGCACTGCCCCCGCGGCGAGTACCGAGGGGGGTCCATGGCACAGGGGGGTCGGCAGGCGATCATCGTCGGGAGCGGCTTCGGCGGCCTCTCCACGGCCATCCGCCTCCTCTCCGATGGCTGGCAGGTCACCATCCTGGAGGCCCGCCCCGAGATTGGCGGCCGCGCCTCGCGCATCCAAGAGGGCGGCTACACCTTCGACACTGGCCCGTCACTCATCACCATGCCTTGGCTCTTCGAAGAGGTCTACGCCGCAGCGGGCGAGAAGATGTCAGACCACGTCACCCTGCGCCAACTGCAGCCCGGCTACCGCATCTTCTGGACCGGCGAAGATCGCCACTTCGACTTCGGCAGTGATCGCGAGCAGCTGCTCACCGAGATGCGCAAGTTCTCGAACGACGACGCGAATCAGCTCGAGGCGTTTCTCGCCGCGTCGGGTGCGATCCACCGCGAAGGGATCCTCGTCTCCGGTCGCCAGAACTTCTTGAACCTGAAGGACTTCGTCAAGCTCCTCCCGACCATGGCGCGCCTCGATGCAATTCGCTTCCTTGAGGGGTGGGTCGGCAAGTTCTTCAAGGAGCCACATGTGCAGCAGGCGTTCGGCTTCCACTCGCTCTTCATTGGTGGTGACCCGTCGCGCGTGCCGGCTATCTATTCGGCGCTCGCCTACCTGCAGATCGCCGATGGCATCTGGTACACCGAGGGTGGCGTCTACAGCATCATTGAATCGTTCGGCAAGATCATTGCCAAGATGGGCGGCGTGATTCAAACGAGCAGCAAAGTGGATCAGATCCTCCATCGCAACGGACGCGCCACCGGCGTACGCACCTCAGATGGTGTCGTGCACAACGCCGACCTCGTGATCTACAACGGCGATGTCACTGCGCGCGACGCCCTCCTCCCCGATGCCCCTGATTCCTTCCCATGGCGCCTTCGCCCACTGCGCACCACCATGTCGGCGCACATGATGTACCTGGGCACCAACAAGAAGTTCGAGAAGCTACTGCATCACACCCTTGTAGTTGGCGATGACTATCACGGCTTCATCAAGGATGTGACCCGCGAGCGTCGCATGCCACGCAGCAATGCGGTCTACATTCATGCGCCATCGCGTACGGAGCCTGAGATGGCGCCGCCAGGTGGCGACTCCATTGCGATCCTGCTCCCCGTGCCAAACCTGCGCTCGGGCGACGACTGGACCGAAGCAGAGCCGCGCATGCGTGATCGAACCCTGGAGTGGCTCGAGAACTGGGGGCTCCCAGGCCTGCGCGATTCAATCGTGGTGGAGCGCTCGTGGACGCCGCTCACCTTCCGCGACGAGCTCCTTGCCCCAGATGGAAACGCCTTCGCCGTAGAGCCGTCGCTGCAGCAGTCGGCCTACTTCCGTCAGCCGAACCGGGACCGAACCATTGCCGGCCTCTACTACGTAGGTGGTGGCACCCACCCGGGTGCAGGGATGCCAGGGGCGCTCCTCACCTCACAGGTCACCCAGGATCTGATTCGCGGGGACTACCCTGCGCCGTTCACCTCGCGCGCCGCCGGCCCCACCGGAAACCTCGTCCGCCCGTAACCGCATGACCCCCCAGCGCGATCCGCGCGTGGCGGCACTCCTTCCTGAGGCGCAGGCAACGATCGATCGCGTCGCGCGCAGCTTCGCCCTTGCGGCTCGCTTCCTCCCAAGGGAGGTTCGAGACGACATCAACCTGCTCTACCTGGCCCTTCGTCGCCTCGATGACCTGGTTGACCTTGAAGCGCCGAGTGGCTCTGCGCAACGGGCCGATGCGCAGCACCGACTGGCGGCAATTCGCACCTGGCTCAGCACGGGAGCGATCGCAGAGGCTGGCGGCGATGAACTGGAAATCTTCGTTGACCTACGACGCCGCACCCCAGCCCTTCCGATCGATGCCATCGGCGCATTCCTCGACGGCATGGAGGGCGACCTCGCCGGCCCAGTGATGGAGAGTGACGCCGATCTTGATCTCTACTGCTATCAGGTGGCGGGCACCGTCGGTCGACTCATGGCGGCGCTGCTCGGAGTGCACGCGAGCGACGCAGCGCAGGCAGATCACGCCGCCCGCGCACTTGGGGCGGCGATGCAGCGCACGAACATCTTGCGTGACATCGATGAGGATCTCGCGAACGGTCGTGTCTACCTCCCCGCCACGGCACTCCGCCGCGTTGGACTTGACCCTTCAGCCGCGAGCGGCCCAACGTCGCTGCGCGACGGAGATCGCCGCGCACTCTATGCAGCGGAGATCGCTCGGGCTGATGCTGAGTACGAGATTGGTGTCGCCGGCATTCGCCACCTGCAGAACGGTCGGCTCTCGATTCGCGTGGCGGCGAACGTCTATCGCGAGATTCTGCGACAGATCGAGCGCGACGGCTTCGGTGTGCGTCGGCCGCATCGACCGGTGGTGGGGCGAGCGCGCAAGGCTGCTGCCGTCGTGCGCGCGGTGACGAGCTCCTAGGCGCCGAGTAGGCCGCGCGCTCCCTCATAGGCGAGAAGCAGTCCGAAGATCACGAATGAGGCAGCGGCAACGCGTGCGATGGTGCGCGGAGAGACGCGGGTGGCAAGGAACGAACCGGCCCCCACTGCAAGCGCATCGGCAAGCACCATTCCTGCAGTTGAGCCGAGCCAGGTGCCGATCGGCTCGTGGGTCGCGCCGAGTGTGACGGTTGCGAGCATTGTCTTGTCGCCGAGCTCAGCGAGAAAGAACGAGGTACCAATCGCCAGAATTGCCCAGCGACCAACGCGCGTTGCGCGTGCCTGGTCTTCGTCGCCCAACTCGTCACCGCGCAGGGTCCAGACCGCGAATCCTAGATAGGCGGCCCCAGCAGCCAGGTTGATCGCATCAACGGGGAGTGCCGTGGCGGCAATGCGCCCAATGAAGACAGAGCCCGCATGCACGAGCAGCGTGGCGCCCGTGATGCCGATCATCACCGGCCAGAATCGATAGCGCGCGGCGAAGGCCATCGCCATCAGCTGGCTCTTATCGCCAAGCTCCGCAAGGAAGATCACCCCCGCAGAGAGCAGGAACGCCTCCACCTCAGTGTCCTCGGGCGTAGCGCGCGAGCAGCGAGAGCGAGACCACGACGATCGCGGTGCCCAGCAGTTGTACTGGGGTCGTGACGTCGTTCAGGAATACCACGCCGCCAATCAGCGCGATCACCGGCACCAGCGTGCTGAACTGGCTCACGGTGGTGGTTGGGATTCGGCGCGTCGCCTCGAGATAGAAGATGAACGGTGCGGCGCCACCGAAAATGCCCGTTGCAACTGAAAC
>CANKMK010000026.1 GCA_947483025.1 Chloroflexota bacterium
CAAGAAAGTGAGCCCCCGTTGGACGCTTCTGCTGCAAACGGCGAGAATCCGCCCATGACCGCCGTGAAGCCGTTCTCGTGGGAGTACCGACCGATCCCCCTAGCCAAGGAGGAGTTCCGCATCCAAGGCGGGCGACCCCTCGCTGGCCGTGTGCGGGTGAGCGGCGCCAAGAACGCCGCCCTCAAGGTGATGGCCGCGGCAGTGCTCACCGGCGAACGCGTGAACCTGGAGAACATCCCAGGGATCCTCGACATCGATGTGCTTGCCGACACGCTTCGCGATATCGGCGTCACCATTGAGCGACCAACCCCCGAAACCATGAGCCTGCAGGCGGCGAACGCCGAGTGGCTCTTTGTGCCGCTCGAAGCCGCCGCCAAGATGCGCGCCAGCTTCATGCTCCTCGGTCCACTCCTGGCGCGGTTCGGTCGCGTGATCATTAGCAACCCTGGCGGCGACCGCATCGGCCGTCGCCCCGTGAACCTGCACGTTGACGCAATGCGCGCCCTCGGCGCCGAGATTGACTACCGCGACGGCTACTACTTCGCCAAGAGCAACGGCCGACTCAAGGGTGCAACCATCACCTTCCCGCAGATCACCGTGATGGGTACTGAGAACGCGATTCTCGCGGCGGTGCTTGCAAAGGGGACAACAGTCATCACCCCAGCCGCACAGGAGCCCGAAGTCGACGATCTCATCACGCTGCTCAACGCAATGGGCGCGCAAGTCGCGCGCACCAAACCCGATCGTATTGAGATTCAGGGTGTTGATGCACTGCACGGTGCAACGCATCGCATCATGCCCGACCGCATCGAGGCGGGAACATTCGCCGCCGCAGCAGCGGTAGTAGGCGGCACGATCAACGTTGACGGCGTTGAGCCAACACATATGAAGGCGTTCATTGATCTGCTCGATCAGCTCGGTGTTGATTACGCCATTGAAGCCGATCCGATTGATGCAACACGCAAGAGCCTGCGCGTGAGTGGGTTACCGGCTGGCGGCGCATACAAGCCCACGAACATTCGCACGCAGCCGTTCCCAGGCCTTGCCACCGATCTACAGCCATCTGCGGGGTTGATGCTGACGCGCGCCGCAGGCACGAGCACCATCGAAGAGACAATCTTTGAAGATCGGCTTGAGTGGCTCGTTGGGCTGCGTGGCTTCGGCGCACAGGTCGAGATCGTGGACCCACGCACCGCGCGCGTCACTGGGCCGACAACGTTCGTTGCCGCCGAGGCGGAGATCCCGGACCTACGCGCAGGTGCCACCCTGATGCTCGCCGCGCTGGCCGCACCAGGGGCAAGCCGCATCCATGGTGCGCACCACGTGCGCCGCGGCTATGCGAACATTGAGGAGAAGTTCCGAGGCCTCGGCGCGGAGCTCACCCACGTAAGCGAAGAGGGAGTGGCGGGATGAAGATCGGCATCGACCTAGGAACCGCAAACATCCTCGTCTTCGTTCAGGGGAGCGGCATTACCGTTCGCGAGCCCAGCGTTGTTGCAATCAACGATCGCGACCAGATCGTTGCCGTTGGCAACGAGGCGAAGGAGATGCTCGGACGCACCCCTGGCTCCATCACCGCCATTCGACCGCTGCGCGACGGTGTGATTGCCGACTACGTCGTTACGGAGGCAATGCTCCGCTACTTCATCAAGAAGGGAACCGCCGGTCGATTCGCATTCGGTCGACCAGACGTGCTCGTCAGCGTTCCAGCCGGCTCTACTTCGGTAGAGAAGCGCTATGTGCTCGACGCGGCGCGTCAGGCCGGTGCAGGAAAGGCGTTCCTGATTGAAGAGCCGATGGCGGCGGCGATCGGCGCCGAGCTGCCGATCAGCGGCCCGTCGGGGAACATGATCGTGAACATTGGTGGCGGCACCGCCGAGATTGCCGTGATCTCACTCTCCGAGATTGTGGTGAGCAAGTCGCACCGTGTTGGCGGCAACCGCTTCGACGAAGCGATCGCGCTGTACATTCGCCGCAAGTACAACCTGATGATTGGCGATCGCACCGCCGAGCAGGTGAAGATTGAGATCGGCAGCGCTCTTCCACTGGAAGAGGAGTTGACCATGAGCGTGAAGGGCCGCGACATGATCGCAGGCTTGCCGCGCGAGGTGAAGATCACCTCGACCGAAGTGACCGAGGCGCTTGAGGTGCCGCTGCGCAACCTCACCGACGCGATTCGTGCGGTGTTGGAGCAGACGCCACCTGAGCTAAGCGCCGACATCATCGATAAGGGAATCGTGATCTCTGGCGGTGGCGCGCTGCTCCGAAACATCGATCGCTTGGTGACGACCGTCACCGGGGTTGCCGCGCACATCGCTCCGGACCCGCTGAGCTGCGTTGCGAAGGGAACGGGCATTGCGCTCGAACACTTCGACCAGTTCGCGAAGTCCATGACCAGCGAGGCCTAACCCAATGGCGGCCCGCGCCGTCGTCGACCTGCACTGCCATACCAGCGCAAGCTTCGACTCGCTGAGTGACCCGCTCGCCGTTGCCCGCATCGCAGCGTCACGGGGCATCACCCACCTCGCCATTACCGACCACGACCGCATCGACGGCGCACTCCGCGCTCGCGACGCGGCTATCCCAGGGATTACGGTGATCATCGGCTCCGAGGTGCGCACCCAGCAGGGCGACCTCATCGCCCTCTTCCTGGATCGCCCGATCACCGCCGGCCTCCCCGCCAGTGAGGCGATCGCCGCCATTCGCGACCAGGGTGGGCTCGTGGGAATCCCACACCCATTCGACGGTTGGCGCGGCTCGCTCCTTCGCGACGAAGCGGCCCTCTCACTGCTGAGCGAGGTCGACTGGATCGAAGGTTGGAACGCCCGACTGGTAGCGCCCGGCGGCAATCAGCGTGCCTCCGAACTCGCCGCGGCTCGCGGTCTGCCATCAGTCGCCGCGAGCGATGCGCACACGCTGCTGGAGATCGGCGGCGCCGCCACGATCATGACGGGCGACCTCAGCACCGCCGCTGGGTTTCACTCTGCGCTGCACGGCGACCTCACCCGCATTACCGGTCGCGGTGCACTCGTTGCGCGCCTCTTCACGCCAATCGCAAAACTGGTCAACGCGACACGTGGGAATCGCCGCGTGAGCCCAGGCGTGACCTTCGGCGACCGTTAGACAAGCAGATGCTGCTCGCACGACTCACGCGCCGCTCCACCCTCTTCGCCTTACTCCTCACGGTGGTCCTTGTTGCAGGTGTGGTGCGCGCCGCCACCTCATTTGACCTTGCAGAGGTTGCCGCCACCATCAATCGTGCCAACATCGCGTGGCTCCTTCTTGCGCTTGGGGCAAGCTGGAGCACCTTCCCGTTGCGCGGGCTGCGCTGGCGCATGATCCTCTCCGCATCGGGACTGAACATTTCACGACGCGCCGCAACGGAGATTCTCACCCTCTCGTTCTGGGTGAACTGCGTGCTGCCGGCAAAGATGGGGGATGTCTATCGCGGCTGGCTACTGAAGCACAATGGCGCGACGTCATTTGGGAATGCGGTCGGCACGGTGATTGCTGAGCGGCTCGTGGACCTTGCCACCGTCGCACTCCTTGGTGCCGCGTCAACCTTCGTTGCTTTCGGCGGAAAGCTACCGCCAACGGCGCTCGCACTCACCGCGATCGCCCTCGGCGTTGCTGCGGCCACCACGCTCTTGCTCCTTGTTGCGCGTGGCTTCGCCGCCGCGCTCATTTACGCACTGCCAATTCCTGATGCGATTAAGAACGGATTCACGAATGCCGCAACGTCGCTGCGCGCAGGGAGTGGGGGAAGAGTGATCCGCACCGCCCTGCCGTTCTCACTTGCGATCTGGATCGGTGAATCTGTCCGCCTTGCCGCCGTTGCCGCGGCACTCGGCCTCTTTGTTGTAAACCCCGACGCGGGTCAGATCGGCATTGCGAGCACCATCTTTGTCGCGCTTGTCTCCGCGGTGCTCACCGTGGTGCCATTTACGCCAGCAGGGATCGGCATTGTTGAGGCGGGGATGGTGGGCATCCTGGTTGCGCTCTTCGGGTTCACGCCGGAATCGGCGATTGCACTTGCGCTGCTGGATCGTTTGGTGGGGGTTGGTAGCTTGATCGTTGGCGGCGGTGCGCTGTTTGCCTTCTCGCCGTACCGGCGTGGTGTTGGCTCGCTGCGCTAGCGCTTCTTCTTCGCGACTGGCTTCTTTGTAGCGGGCTTCTTCTTCACCACTGGCTTCTTCACATCGGGCTTCGCAGCAGGGGTAGGTTTCGCTGGAGTCTTCTTCACCTTCTTAACCTTTGGCTCTTCTGCTGGGAGTGGTTTCAACTTCAGCGTTCCTTCGGAGAGCTGCAGGCTGCGCTCGATGTTCAGCTTGTCCCAACCCTCCTCCATGCCAGGTGTTTCGAGGTAGTAGTTCACGTGCGCAAGGCGCGGATGGCGAATGAGCGCCGCGAGACCGCGTGTGCCGACCTCACCGCCACCAATGTGCTGGTGCCGGTCGAGCTTTGAGCCGTGCGCCGCCTTGCTGTCGTTGTAGTGGATCATCACCAGCTTCTCGAGACCAATCTTCTTGTCGAACTGCTCCACGAGCCGATCCACTTCGTCGTCGCCCTTCATCTCAACGCCAGCACCCCAAAGGTGTGCGGAGTCGAGGCAGTAGGCAACGCGCGACATATCGATGCCGCGGGCGGCCATGGATTCGTGGATGTCGATCAGCTCGTCGAGGCTCTCACCGATCCCATTGCCACCACCGGCGCTGTTCTCGAGCACCAAGAGTGCCGAGTCGTCGACGAGCGGGACACCGTCCAAGATGCGCTCCACCGCCTCGGCAACGCGGGCGACACCGGCCTCGATGCCCGTCCCCATGTGTGAGCCGATGTGGACGTTGACGAACGAGGCGCCGTACTCGGGCGCCACACGAAGCTCGTGGCGAAGCAACTCCACCGTCTTCTCACGGAAGACCGGGTTCGGTCCGGCGAGGTTCGCCAGATAGGCGGCGTGCACCGCAAGTGGCCCGAAGCCGTGTTCTTTCATGCGGGCACGGAAGGCGGGGAGCTCCTTGGGGAGTTCGGCGCGGCGCGCCCAGCCCGTTGGGTTGCCAGTGAAGATTTGCAGCCCCATCGCCCCAACCGCTGCCGCGCGGTCGGCCGCCTTGACGAGGCCAGGGCCAGCCGCGAGGTGGGCGCCGAGCATGCGGTCGAGCCGCCCAGCCGCGGCGGCTGGTGCGCTGCTCTTGAGTTTCGGACGCTTGGCTGCCATGGGGAGAGAGTGCCACGCCGCGCCGCAGACCGCTCGTCGACTTACTCACCATGCGCAAGCACCTCCCGGGCTACCGCGACCACGCCGATGGCCGTGCACCCAGCGGCGCGCAGGGTCGCGGCCGCCGCCTCGAAGGTGGCGCCACTTGTCCAAATATCGTCAACCAGAATGACGCGCTCTGGCATCACGGCGCCTACGCGCACCGCGAAGACGCGGTCCATGACTCGCCGTCGCTCAGCGCGCCCGAGCGAATGCAGTGCGGGTACCGCCCTGGTGCGCTCAAGCATCGGCGCGATAGCGGAAGGGAGCGCCCGCGCTGCAGCAGACGCAATCAGCGCAGCATGATCAAAGCCGCGATCACGGAGGCGTGCGGGATCGGTGGGGATCGGAACAAGTGTGGCGTCGCCACCAAGGTCGTGTTGCACCGCACGAATGGCAGCGCGCAGGCCGACCCCGAGCGGCTCTGCCAGCGCGGGCACACCATGGAACTTCAACGTTCGTGCCACCTCACCGAGGCCCCCCTCATATTGGCCGATCCACGCACCGGCGATGCAGCCTGCTGGTGCAACCCCTCGCTCTACACGACCGCTACCAGCGAGACCGAGCTCGTCGCGGCACTCAGAACAGAGAAGCGCACCTTCGACGCCGCAGGCGCCACAGCGCTGTGGCGCGAGAAGCGCCAACACTGGCGTGGCGGCGCGCTGCAACTCGGCGAGTGCATCGCGGGCACGCTCTGTGAACTGCATCCCTACAGGATCGTGCGTCGCACATACCTCCTGCGTATCGGGCGGTACGATAGGCCCATGACCTCCACCAATGCCTGGACCGTACGAACCCTGCCGCTCGCCGAACTGCCGGCAAGCGAGTGGGAGCGACTCCTTGCGACAAACCCAACCGCAAGCGCCTTCAGTAACCGCGCAGTGCACGAGGCATGGTGGATCGGCTACGGGGCAGAGAGCACCGACATCTCACTGGCGGTCTACGACGCAGCGGGCGCGCTCTTCGCCTATCTCCCACTCATGCTTCGGCCCGACAGCGTGCGCTACCTAGGTGCGACCTATCACATCGATTACGCGACGGTGTTGATTGATCTCAACAACGTAGAGATGGCAACTGCAGCGACAGACGCCCTTGTCGCGCACCTCTTTGCCGATGCAACTGCACTTGACCTTCGCCGACTGCGCCGTGCCGATCGCGCGCATGCGCTCCTCATGAGTGCACTCGCGGCGAACACCACGCGTACTGCAACAACGACCATTGAAGAACCCGCTCCGGCAATAGACCTTACGAACATCACAACATTCGATGGACACCTTGAGCGCATCGACAAGAAAGACCGACATGAGATTCGGCGCAAGGTGCGACGTGGCGAAGGTGCTGGCGTAACGATTAGTGCAAAGCCCCACGCCGTCGACGATCTGGCAGAGTTCATCAAGTTGCATCGTGCGCGGTGGGGCCATCATGGGCTCTTTACGGAAGATGAGAAGGGCGTGCGCGACGAGGCGTTCATGCGCGAACTCTTTGAACGAGCGCCAAAAGAGTTGATCACGATCATCGTTGCGCGCAATCTGGAGTTTGGCGCGTTTGCTGCAGGGCTATTCTTGCGAGATGCAACTGGCTTGCGCTATTGGAACGCTGGTGGTGAACTTGCTGCACGTTCGCTCTCGCCAGGGATCTTGCTCTTTGCACACGGGCTACAGATGGCGATTGCTGAGCGCAAGCAGACCTTTGACTTCTTGCGCGGCAATGAGAGCTACAAGTACGAGGTCGGCGCCGCTGATGTCGATGTATTGATGGTGACGGTGCCAGCCGCATGAGTGCAACACATGAGTAAGCCGAAACCCGGCGAGCATGGCGGCGGCCGTACGCCGAAGGGTCCGCTCCCTGACGGTACGCGCCTGCGCGTGGTGCAGCTCCTTGCGACGGGTACCAACGGAGGTGCGCAAGAGAGCGTGGTCAGCACCGTGCTGCGTCTCGACCCATCACGACACGAGACGCATGTGATCTCGCTCTCGCACGGCAGCACCATGGCTCGCCTGCAGCGCCTCGGCTACGCAAC
>CANKMK010000027.1 GCA_947483025.1 Chloroflexota bacterium
CACCGAGCTCCTTGAACTTGTGGGTCTCGACCCACGCTTTGCGGAACGCTACCCGCATGAGTTCTCGGGCGGACAGCGACAGCGCATCGGCGTGGCACGTGCGCTCGCTCTCAACCCAGACCTGGTGGTAGCCGACGAGCCGGTCAGCGCACTCGACGTGAGTGTGCAGGCACAGATCCTGAACCTACTCGGAGAGCTGCGCCAGCGCCTTGGGCTCGCCTATCTCTTCATCGCACATGACCTTTCGGTGGTGCGCCACATTAGCGATCGCACTGCAGTGATGTATCTCGGCAAGATCGTGGAGGTTGCACCATCGGCGGAACTCAACAGTTCACCGGTGCATCCGTATTCGATCGCACTCCTCTCTGCGGTACCTATTCCTGACCCAGCGGTTGAGAAGAAGCGCAAGCGCATCATCCTGAAGGGCGACGTGCCGTCGCCGTCGAATCCGCCGAGCGGCTGTGCCTTCCAGACCCGCTGCTGGCTCAAGGAGAAGCTTGGTAACCCAGAGCGCTGCAACACGGAATCGCCGCAGCTGGTGCAGGTCTCAACAGGCCACCAGGTCGCCTGCCACTTCCCCGACAAGGTCTAGGCCCAACAAACAACGAGGGCCTGGCCAGCTTTCGCCGACCAGACCCTCGCGGCCTGTAAGAACACCAGGTCGCTATGCGGCGACGGTATCCCCCGAGGCGAACCAGCGGCGGATGCCGGCTGGAAGGCTTCCACCGAGGCCCGCGTCAAGTCCGTAGTAGTTCCCCGCCCCAATCACGCCCAGCCCGAACGTAACCACGGCGTACGTGAGGTGTTGATTCACGATGCCGTAGGCGAAGTCCCATGCGGCGAAGAAGAAGAAGAGCATCATCAATGCACCCATTGCCGACGCGAACCGCGTAGCAATGCCGAGGATGAGTGAGGTACCGATCGCAATCTGCCCGAATGGCACCAACAGATTAATGACGCTCATGGCGCCGGCGTTTGCCGATAGGCCAACCCAAAAGTCATGCGTGGGGTTGAAGACGGTGCCCTCAACCACTTCGGTGACAAACGGCCAGCCCAATGTGCCCCCGGTGCCGAACGCAAGGAAACCCTTCGCTGTCCACTCACCAGCTCCGCCGATTGCCTTTTCGAGACCTGCCCACAGGAAGATGACGCCGATGACAATTCGCCCGATGGCGACCGCCTTCGGATACCAGGTAGGTGATGCAGTTGTGCGCATAATCACTGCCTCCAGCTCTCGGCCCAGATCGTCGATCCGAAAACGAATCGATGCGATTCGTGCCGCTACGGCGAGTGTGCGCCTGCTTAGTGGAAATCGGTAATCCATAGCGGTGCGCTATCACATAGCGCCGCGATAAGGATTAGAACGAGCTAGCGATTCCGTTCGCTGCGAACGAAGAGGAAGGTGCCAATTGAGAGCATGACCACCGTGGCGATGGCAATGACCACAACCGTCCACGTTGGATCGGCGAGCACCGCTTCGTTCGGATAGCCGTAATAGGCGCCGCGAATGAGGTCGACGGCGTAGCGCAGCGGGGAGATGTGGCTGACGATGTCGAGGTACCACGGCAGGTTTCGGATTGGATTGAACGCGCCCGCGAGGAAGAACTGCGGCAAGAAGATGAAGGGGAAGAGGAGGTTTGCCGAGCGCTGGTTTGGCAGCACGCTCACGATGAGCGCGCCGAATGCGGCGCCGAAGAGGGCGACCAAGATGAGCGCAGGGATGATGGCGAAGACCTGCGCCAGGGTGAGCGGGATTCCGAGCACGATGCCAAAGGCCATAACGGTGAAGGCCTGCGGGAAGGCAACGAGCGACTCGCCGAGGATCTTGCCGGCGAGAATAGTTCTTCGGCCGATCGGAGCAACGAAGATCTCTTGGCTGAAGTCGTTCTCGCGGTCTTCGAGGATGGAGACGAGGCCGAGGGCTGCCGACTGCCAGACGCCCTGCGCCAGCTGCCCAGCAAAGATGAATGGGAGCAGGTCAATGCCAGGCGACTGGAAGTTGGAGGCGAAGGCACCGCCGAGGACGCCAATGAAGAGGGCGGGGAAGACGAGCCCACCGACCAGTCGGATCGGATCGCGCAAGAGCTTCGTGACATCGCGCGCGGCAATGGCCGCCGCGGCTGCCGCCTCGCGCCGAAGGCTGAACTTTGTGGTGGCTGAGTAGGTGGTCGGCGCGCTCATCGGCGGAACCCTCGTCGCGGCGCGTCATCGAGTGGTGACTCTTCGCGGTCATCGGCGGTGGCGGCAACGATCTTCAGGTAGGCGTCTTCAAGGCTTGGGCTGCGCACCTCGAATCGCGTGAGTGGCGACTTCAGGTCACGAAGAAGCTGGTGCGCAGGTTCCGCGCCCTTCACCTCAACGGCGAAGCCGGCAGAGATCACCTGCGGGGTGTGGCCGAGGCGCTCGATCTCGGCGCCCAGCGCTACGCGATCCGCCGCTTCAAGTTCGACACGCGTCACGCCAGTGCCAACCCGCAGTTCGGCAGGCGTGCCGTTCGCGACGATCTTGCCGCGATCGATGATGCAGACCTGGTCGGCGATTTCGACCTCGTCAAGGTAGTGCGTGGTGAGGACCATGGTGGTGCCTTCGCTGCGACGAATCGCATCGAGGTATCCGGCCACGGATCGGCGCGATTCAGGGTCAAGTCCGACGGTCGGCTCGTCGAGGAAGAGCACCTGCGGCTTGTGGAGGAGCGATCGTGCAATCTCCAACTTGCGGCGCATGCCACCTGAATACTTCGAGATCTTCTTGAAGAGATCGTCGCGGTCGAGGCCCACGAGCGCGCCAAGTTCAACGACGCGGTCGCGGTACTCCTGCGGCATGAGGCTGAATGATGGGCGGTAGGCGTAGGCGCCGTAGAGGGCGGCGTGGAAGCGGCAGTTCTCCTCGCCGGTGAGGGCGCGGTCGAGCGATGGCTTCTGGAAGATGATGCCGACGCGGCGACGCACCTCTGACTGATCGTGTGCCAGGTCGGCACCGGCGATCTGCACACTCCCCGAGGTGGCGGCGAGCGTGGTCGTGAGGATACTGATCGTGGTGGTCTTCCCTGCGCCGTTTGGCCCAAGGAGGGCGAAGAGGGAGCCCTGCTCTACGGAGAAGGAGACGCCATCAACGGCGTTTCGGTCAGCGCCTTTGTAGCGCTTGACGAGGTCCGAGACGACGATTGCAGGCGTAGAAGACATCGGCGCAATCCTACTCCTGTCAGGGTAGGCTCGTCTTATGGCTCATCTTGTTGGTCTCCTGCGCCTCGCTCATCCGCTGCCAACGCTCCTCAACGCGATCATTGCGGCGGCCCTCACCTCGACCGCGGGAGGCTCAGCCGCCCAATCCATACTTGCGGCCATCACCATGCTCGGGGTCCACACCTCTATCGGCGCCATGAATGACCTCCTCGACCAGGCCAGCGATGCGGGGAGGGAAGAGAAGCCACTGGTGGGTGGATCTGTCTCACCGCGCGAGGCACGAGTGATGGTGGTCGTTGCCGCCACAGCTGGACTCGCCGCCGCATCAGCGCTCAGCTCCACGAGCTTGGCGATTGCTGCCGCCGGTGCAATCCTTGGCTATCTCTACAACGCAGGGATCAAGCGCACACCAATCTCGTTTCTTCCGTTCGCCCTCGGGGTCGCACTGATTCCAGTGTTCGCGTGGAGTGCCGCAGGGGCACAACTCCCCGCCGCAATCGCCACACTCTGTTTGATCGCGCTCCCTGGCGGCAGTGCTCTTGCACTGCAGAATGCACTCGCAGATCGCGAACTCGATCAATCGGTCGGAGCAAATGGCGCGGTGGTGCGGCTCGGTCATCGGCGAACAATCCTCATGATCGCGCTACTTCATGGGATCACCTATCTCCTCATTCTGGTGAGCGCGCCGGTGACCGCCTCGCCAGTGCTACTCACCGCCGGTGGTCTACTCCTGGGCCTTGGTGTCACGTTGAGTACTCGTGTGCCTCGTGCGCTGCGCCAGCGCGGCTGGGAGGTGAGCGCCCTCGCACTTGCCTGCTGTGCCATTGCGATTGCGCTCTCTAACGGCTGATTCATGAACATCATTCGGGCGTCACAGCGCGCAAGCAAAAGTGGCTGCGGCACTCTTGTCGTTGGGCTGATTATTCTGGGCGCAATCGGTTCACTCTTCGATGCGGGAACGGATTCCAGTACGCCGCGGCCAAGTGGAGCTGCCTCTGCCACGAGTGAACCTGAACCATCACCCTCGGTAGTGCCATCGCTACCGATTGCCCTGGAGGTTGACCCGCCGGCCGCGGTCGCCCGTGGCGCGGAGGTCGTTCTCTCGGTACGGGCGAGTGCCGGCTCTGAGTGTGAGATTGGAGTGCCAGAACTGGCGCGTGAGGGCGAGAATCCAGCCGCGCTGTTCGTGCCGGGCGGCGGTGCGGCGACCTTCACGTGGCGGGCGGGCGCTACCAAGGGAACCTGGTTCGTGACGGTGGTCTGCACGGCGGAGTTCGAGCGTGAGGCGCTCGAGGTGCCCGTTACGATCAAGTAGTAGCGAGCAGTTGCCCGCAGGCTTCATACTGCGGTGGTCAGTCTCCCTCGGGGGGGTAGCTCAGTTGGTAAGAGCTCCGAGCTTATATCTCGGCGGTCCCTGGTTCGATTCCAGGCCCCCCTACCAAACCCAGTTCAACCTTTAGTTTCGCGCTCGTTTTGCCGTGCGAGTTCGGCTGGTGCGTCGCGTTGGGCTCTTGCGCGTCTGTCCACCGATCACGCTGACCTCGCCATCTGCTTCAAGAATTGCCAACTTGATCTGGCCGATGTCGCCAATGCCAACGCGCCGCGCGGCGAGGGTCAGGTCGTCAATCGTCATGTTTGCCAAGGCGAGGCCCCGGCGCACGGTGCGCCCATTGCGTGCCAAGAGGATCGGCTCACCTTCGATGCCGCGGCGAAGCTGGGGGAACCTCATCTCCGCGATGTGCAACAGGCGAGCCAGGATGAGTAATGTTGCCGCCGCCACGATGCCGCCTAAAAGGCTGGTGTCAGTGCCAACCATGGCGTTCTGGAGCGAGTTTGCCAAGACGAGCAGCAGTACCAGATCGATAGTTCGTAACTGCGCCGCCTCACCGCGGCCCAGGAGACGCAATCCAACAAGAAGGAAGAGGTATACCGCTACCGTGCGCAGAACGATATCAAGCAGAACTTCCATGGTCGGATCATACTCCTCTCATGGCACGACCAATCGCACTGATTACCGGAGCCTCGTCGGGCATTGGCGAGCGCATTGCCCTGCGCTTGGCATCGAGCGGCCACGACCTGGTGCTAGTAGCCCGACGTGGTGATGAGCTGGCACGCGTCGCCGCTCTTGCTGCCGCCGCTGGCGCCGCGAGTGAGACGATTGTCGCGGACCTCTCGCAGGCCGCCGATGTGGCGAAGGTTGAGGCTCGCATTTTGGATACTGACCGACCGATTGACATCCTGGTCAACAACGCAGGCTTTGGACGGTTCGGCAAGCTCACTGAGCTTGATAGTGCCGGCGAAGCGAATGAGATTGCGGTGAATGTCACCGCCCTGACGCTCCTGTCGCGCGCGGCGCTCATGGCCATGGCGCCACGAAAGCGCGGGGGCATTCTGAACGTAGCCTCACTCGCTTCGTTCCTTCCATTCCCGGGCTTTACTACCTACGCGGCAACCAAGGCGTATGTGCGCAGTTTCACGCTGGCGCTCCATGAAGAGGCAAAGCCCTTCGGCGTGAAGGTGACCTGCGTTGCCCCTGGATTTACGCCGACAGGATTCCAAGAGCGCGGCGGGCTGAGCCAGAGCTCAGGGGTGCCAAGTTTCCTACTGACCTCGGCGGATATGGTCGCGCGCGTCGCCCTTGAGGCACTGCGCGACGGACGCGCCCTTGTGGTGCCGGGTTGGATGAACGCGCTCTCCGCGCGATTCCTTGGGCTGATGCCGAGTGGCCTGCAGCGCCGCATCGGCGCGATCGGCTCCCGCTTCCCTCGCTAAGGGCGAAGGCTCCAGCGCGCACCAGTCGGCTCATCGACTAACTCCACTCCAAGCGCCTCAATCGCGGCGCGGAGTGCGTCTGCATCGCTGAAACGGCGCTCGGCGCGAGCCGCTGCGCGCAGGGCAATCATCTGCTCCACCGCGCTACTCACATCCACCCCAGGCGCCGATGTCGACACGGGAATTAATGTTTCGGTAGCCGCGATTGTGGCGCGTGGAGCACCCGCAGCCGCACCGAATCGTGCGGCAAAGGCGGCCAGTGACTCTGTTGCGCCGCTGTGTAGTGCGGTTTCGCCGATCCCTGGAATGCGAATCGTCACCGCACCCTTGCCGCCAACCGTGACGCTGCTCGCGCCAAGGTCGATGGTGAGGGCGGAGTGTTCGTCGATGCCGAGGATGGCGGCACCATCAGGGAGCGCTCGCTCTAGCTGCTGCAGGCGTCCCTCGCCGATGAAGCATCGCGAGGTGTCGTGCGTGGCACCCTCGTTGTTGTTCCAATGAGGGACGATCGCAACAGCGAGCCCCGTCAGCGCACCGATGATGTCGAGTCCATCGAGCCAGACCGGGTTGGTTCCCGCCTTGTAGATCTCGTAGACAGGGATGGTGTGTTGCCCAGAGGCGGCTGCCGCCGCCGACGATGCGATGAGTGTGGCGCCGCTCTGGATGCGCGCGACGAGCTGCTCAACGATTGGCGTACCTCCCCAGCGCCGGAGCGCGCGCGATGGAGAGCCTGGCCCCAAGAAGATCAGATCTGCGGCGTTGAGGCCGGCGATGGTTGGTGCGAGGGCGGACGGGGCAAGATCGGCGCCAGCACGATCGGTCTCTGGGAGGCCAATAACGGTCGTTGGAATGCCAACCTTGGAGCGGAAGAAGACAGCGATCTTCTCGCCCATCTCGGCACGGTTCGTTTGGAAGTCGTAGCTCCCATCGAGGGCAACGAGCGACGACGGGGTGCTGCGCTTCGGTAGTGAGGCGACGATGCTGCGATGCAGCGGTGCCATTGATGGACCGATCTCACCTGATCCGATCAGGACGATTCTTCCTAGGGTCGTTTCTGCGGTCATGTCGTAAGTATGGCGCAGCCCCAGTAGGATCAGGACATGGCAACCCTCTACCTCTCTGGCGGCGGACTCGGACGCTCGGCCCACGCGTGGCCCGAGGCGCTGCACTGGCTCGCCG
>CANKMK010000028.1 GCA_947483025.1 Chloroflexota bacterium
GACCGAGCTCATCGCTGCAGCGAAGAAGCTCGGCGTTGAAGCCACCCAGCAAGAGGAGCTCTCCGCCGTGATCCAGAAGATCCTCACGGCGCAGGCCGATGAGCAGGGTCAGATCTGGGCGGAAGGCATTCTTGAAATCGTCGACGATGGCTACGGCTTCATCCGACGCAATGGCCTTCTCCCAAGCGCCGACGATGTCTATGTTCCATCGCCAATGGTGCGCCGACTCGGCCTGCGCCAGGGCGACACGATCGGCGGCGTGATTCGAGCACCGCGTGAAGGCGAGAAGTTCTGGGGAATGCTCCGCGTGGAGATCGTCTCCGGCACCGACCCAGAGTCGGCACGACGACGTCCGCACTTCGGCGACCTCACACCGATTCACCCCATTGAGCTGATCAACCTTGAGACGGTTCCATCAAACCTTTCGCAGCGACTGATCAACCTGGTCAACCCGCTCGGCAAGGGGCAGCGCGCCCTCATCGTTTCGCCACCGAAGGCTGGTAAGACGAGCCTGCTGAAGCAGATCGCGCAGGGCGTCACGGCGAACTACCCAGAGATCTCGCTCATGGTCTGCCTCATTGGCGAGCGACCAGAAGAGGTCACCGACATGCGCCGCTCCGTGAAGGGCGAGGTCATCTCGTCGACCTTCGACGAGCCAACCGAGAACCACACCCATGTCGCCGAGATGGCGCTCGAGATTGCGAAGCGTCGCACCGAAGCTGGTGCCGACGTCGTCGTGCTGCTCGACTCCATTACGCGACTGGCGCGCGCCTATAACTTGGCACTCCCACCATCTGGCCGAACGCTCTCGGGCGGTATCGACCCAATCGCCCTCTACCCACCGAAGCGCTTCTTCGGTGCGGCGCGAAAGCTCGAAGAGGGCGGCTCGCTCACCATCATCGGCACCTGCCTGGTCGATACCGGCTCGAAGATGGACGACGTGATCTACGAAGAGTTCAAGGGAACGGGTAACTCCGAACTCGTGCTCGATCGCAAGTTGGCCGAGAAGCGCATCTTCCCGGCGATCGACGTGCAGCGCTCCGGCACCCGCCGCGAGGAGCTCCTCCTTGATGAGGGGACGCTCAAGATGGTGTGGACGATGCGCCGCATGCTCTCCGCCGTTGGCGCTAACGAGGGCATTGAGTTGCTCTTGAACCGCATTGCGAAGACGGAGTCGAACGCCCAGTTCCTCGCCTCGCTCACGAAGGGCACCGAGGGGTCCAACCCCGCGTAATCCACGCACGAGGCACAGCGTGTGCCAGGGTGCCCCGCTCGGCGACATAGCCGAGGGGTAGACTAAGGCGGAGATCGGAGGCTGGAATGCCAGATGTGAAGCGCCAAAAAACGTCTGCCCGCGGATCCAAGCATCGCAATGTGCGAGCTGGAAGCCCCACCTTCCGCCTCGCCGCGGCTATCCGTCGCCGCCTCCTCGCCTTCGGATCGTTCCTTGAGCGCAGCGGTGAGCGTGCCATCCGGCTGAGCCTCTTCCGCGCTGGCGAGTTCCTGAAGCACCCCCTTCCTCGCCGGGTTCGCGTGCACCCCACCCTTTCGACCCGAACGACGGGCATCGCGGTGGCGGCAATCGCCCACAAGGTCACTCCGGTGCTGGAGGAGCGTGGAATCCTCCGCTCACTTCGCCGCCGCCGACGCTCACTCGACTCGGGGCTGCGCAAGCTCGGCCGTGAGCCAGAGCGAGCGATGCCCGCGGTGATTGCAGGGCTGTTGAGCGTGGCGATTATCGCCAGTCTGCTCCCAGGGCCGACCGTTGATGCGCGCACCCAAGCGCTGAACGATGACGGCATGGGCGTTGGCATGAGCACGGCCTACGAGCCAACGTTCACGACAGAGTGGGGCGGCACCGAGAACCCAGACCGACTCGCCTCTGACGGCATCGCCGAGAGCACCGTAGTGAACGACGGCGTGCTCATTGGAGAGATTGCAACGGAGAACACCTTCTCAATGCGCGCTACTGAGGTCGTTGCGCGAACCCTCGACGCCACCATTGCAACGACCGCAACCGACGGCCCGATCTTCCTCGATGACGGAACTCTCGAGCTCCCCGCTGCGATTAACATCGTGGTCTCCGACGGTCGAGATCGCGTTCTTATTCATGTGGTCGCGCGTGGTGAAACCCTGGCAGCAATCGCACGACGCTACAAGATCTCCACCATGGAGCTGATCTGGTCGAACGGCCTGCAGTCTGCTGACAATCCGCCGGTCGGAAAGCGACTTCGTGTGCCTGACACCAAAGGCATCGTCGTTACCGTGCGTGAACATGAGACGCTCAAGTCGATCGCGTCGAAATATCGCGTCACACCATCAACCATTCGCACGTACAACAATCTAAAGACCGCTGACCTTGTACTAGGAATGGTCCTTGTTCTCCCTGGCGGGCGTGGTGCTGCGCTACCAACATTTACTCGCAACGATGGACTTATTGGCTACACGGGACCGATTCCGTCGGTGTACAGCGGCGTGAAGTTCCGTTACCCAGTTCCAGGGGGTCGGTATGTGCGTGGGTTCACACGCACGCACCTCGGCATGGATATCTCCAACGCCTACGGCGCCTCAATCGTTGCTGCGGGCGATGGCGTGGTGGTCTTCACCGGGTGGCGCAACAACTGCGGCGGCTACCAGGTGATCATTGCGCACGGTTCAAACCTCTACAGCGGCTACTACCACCTCTCTGGCATCCTGGCGAACACGGGCCAAAAGGTGACGCGCGGAACTCGCATCGGGCGCATGGGCCAAACCGGCTGCGCAACTGGTCCGCACTTGCACTTCGTCGTCTCTCGAGGGTTCCCGCTCGCGGGCTCCTCGACGCTCTACAACCCAGCGCGCTTCCTCCCGTAACGCAATGTTCCTTGACGTCGTAGAGATCCACCTAGCTGCAGGGCGTGGCGGCGATGGCGCATCAACGATGCGCCGCGAATCACATGTGCCCCGTGGTGGACCCGATGGCGGCGACGGCGGCCGTGGCGGCAGCATCTACGTTGCCGTCGACACCGGCCAGACAACCCTGCGAGACTTTGAGGTCAAGCGTCGATATGTTGCGGGTGACGCGAGTCAGGGCGGGAACAAGACGTCACACGGCAAGGCTGGACGCGACCTGGTAATTGGCGTGCCACCTGGCACGGCGATCTTTGATGCGAAGAGCGGCGACCTGATCGCAGACCTCGTCTCGCGAGAGCAGCATGTGCTGTTGGTACGTGGCGGCCGCGGTGGCCTTGGCAATGCGCACTTCACCACGGCAACACATCAGGCACCACGCCACGCACAAAAAGGGGAGCCAGGCGAGCTGCGCGAGGTGCGATTCGAACTACGCCTGATCGCCGATGTGGGCCTCGTTGGGCTGCCGAACGCTGGGAAGTCCACCCTCCTCGCCGCGCTCACGGCGGCACAGCCAAAGATTGGCGATTACGCCTTCACCACCCTTGAGCCGAACCTTGGTGTGTTGGAGCTTGGCATTGATGATGGTCGTCGACCGACGATTGCCGATCTTCCAGGGTTGATCGAAGGGGCATCCATCGGCGCTGGCCTCGGCTTCGCCTTCTTGCGACATGCCTCCCGAACGCGCGTGCTGGTGCACGTGGTCGACGCTTCTGCGCCAGATCCAGTGCGCGACGCTGCGATCATTCGCACCGAGCTGGAGGCACACAACCCGGCGCTGCTCGAGAAGACAACACTCGTCGCCCTCAACAAACTAGATCGACCCGAAGCGAAGGAGCGCGAGGCGGAACTTACGGCAGCGTTCCGCGAGCTCGGCCTGCACGTTCTGCCGATCTCGGCGGCGGGCGGCGAGCGAGGGGAGGGGATCGCTGCGCTGCGTGATGCGCTGGCAGACCTTCTCCCTGACGCAGAGACTCTCTCGTATCCGGCTGAACCTGCCGGCGTGGTGGTGCACCGCATCAATCCGATCGCCTCGGTTGGCTTTGAGGTCAGCCGCGAGGGCGAAGGGTTCCGCGTTCGCGGGAAGGCGATTGAGCGACTCGTTCATCAGACCGACTTTGCTCGGGACGAATCCGCGGAGCGCTTCCAGCATGAGCTCGCCCGACAGGGGATTGAATCTGCACTGCGAAAGGCGGGTTGCCGCAGCGGCGACACCGTCATGATCGGCGAACTCTCACTCGAGTGGGACGATCCAGATGACGCCTCGCTGCTCAACGCGGCAGAAGAGGCGGAGGCCCTTGAGCTTGATGGCGTGCTCTTGGCTACGACACCGAACAACGATGGGGAGAGCGAAGGGTGAGCGGGATCGGCATTCTCGGCGGCACGTTCGATCCGATTCATGACGGGCACCTCGCCCTCGGCCAGGCCGCCTACGAGTTGCTGAAACTCGATCACGTGCTCTTCGTTCCTGCCGCGCGACCCCCGCACAAGGTTGCGGACCGCGTCACCGATCCTGAAATTCGCTGCCGCATGGTGGAACTCGCGATCGCTGGGAACCCAGCCTTTGAGATGAGCCGCATGGAGATCGATCGCCCCGGCCTCTCGTACACAATCGATACGCTTCGTGCGATCGCGGCGGAGCGACGTGAGGGTGCCGCCGCGCCAGAGCTCACGCTGATCCTCTCCGTTGAGTCACTCCTCGGATTCAATGAGTGGGAAGACGCAACGGGCATTCTCGACTTGGCGCGGGTTGCTGCACTGCCACGACCTGGCACGCCAACCCCTGATCGCGCCTGGCTCACCCGCCACTTCCCGGGACGTGAGGACCGCTTCCTGTATCTCGACGGCTTCCATCTTTCACACGCGAGCCGAGAGTTGCGCGCGTTGGCGGCACGCGGCCGCTCGCTGCGCTATCTCGTTCCTGACGCCGTTGCCGACTTCATCCGACGCGAGGGGCTCTACCGCGGTCGACCAGAGCTCGTTCTTGAGCGTCCTGTTGAAGTGGAAGATGTGCCTGTTGATCCAGCCTCGTAATCGCACATCCGCGAGTGCGGTACGCTGAGCTCATGTCAACCAAACAGCAAACTGCCATCGAACCGCACGACCTTGCACGAAAGGTCGCCCTTCTTGCAGAAGAGAAGAAGGCGGGCGACATCCTTGTTCTAGACGTGAGCGGACTCACCACCGTCACCGAGGCGTTCGTGATCTGCACGGGTGGCTCTGAGCCACAGCTTGCCGCCATCACCGAGAGCATCGTCAGCGGCATGGCCGAAGATGGCATCACACCCGCTCACCGCCATCGCGCCGCAGCTTCACACTGGATCGTCTTGGACTATGGAAGCGTGATCGTGCATATCTTCACGCCACCAGAGCGCGACTTCTACAAGCTTGAACAGCTCTGGTCTGATGCGAAGGTGCTCGTCCGAATCCAGTAGCGCTACTTCGGGAGCAGGCTCTTCACAATCCGATTGATATCGCTCTGACGTGGGCGCCAACCTAACTCACTCCGTGCCCGGGAGATATCGGCCACGAGTCGGGGCGGATCACCGGCACGGCGGGGGTGCTCCTGCACCTCAATGCGCACGCCAGCGGCCTTCTCGACGGCCTTGATCACCTCACGAATACTTGTGCCTGCGCCGCTCCCAATGTTGATGGCGCTGAAGCCTTGCGCCTCTTCGGCGGCGAGTTTCTCAATCGCGGCAAGGTGGGCGGCGGCAACGTCGGCAACATGCACATAGTCACGGACGGCGGTGCGGTCAGGGGTGGCGTAATCGTTCCCGTAGATCGGGAATGGCTCCCCTGCCAGGGCGGCGCTCATCAGGCGTGGCAGCAAATGTGTCTCGGGATTGTGTCGCTCTGCAACCAGTTCTGTTGCCCCCGCAACATTGAAGTAGCGGAGTGCGATCGCGGTGAGCCCATGCGCGGCGGCGTAGGCGCGGAGCACCTGCTCAAAGGCGGCCTTGGTTGCTCCGTACGGGTTGACTGGCGCGAGGGGGAGATCTTCATGGAGCACGCTTGAGGATGAGGCGCCATAGACCGCGGCACTTGAGGAGAAGATCAGACGCTTCACGCCGACGGCAATCGCTGCGTCTAGCAGGGTGATGCTACCAACAAGGTTTGCCTTGAAGTAGCGCTCTGGCTGGGCCACGCTATCGGCAACGATGCTGAGCGCGCCAATGTGCAGGATCGTGTCAACCCGCGCATCGCGCAGCAGGCTCTGCATGCGATCTCCGTCGGCGTAGCTGCCAACGATTGAGGAGGCCTCATTAGGGATCGTGTCGGCGTGTCCCGCTGAGAGGTCGTCCAGGATGACGACACGATGTCCAGCGGCGATCAGGGCATTGGCACTTGTAGCGCCGATGTATCCAGCCCCACCAGTTACCAGGATTGTGCGTGGCTCAAACGTCATAGAGAGAGTCTACGCGATGGAGTCACGCTCTTCGCTTGCAACGATTCGCTCGCACCACGTGAGGAGTTCGCCTTCAGCATTTGCCACGCGGCGATGTGCGACGTCATCAACCAGTCGCGCAAGGAGTGCCGCGACCCATGGGCCCGGGGTGCGACCGAGTCGCGCCACTAGCTGATCGCCCCCGATGGCGAGATCGCTCGCTGCAGCGGGAAGTTGCAGGGTGTCCGCCTCCGCGCATGCGTTGAGGAGTGCAGTGGCGGCGCGGCTGGCCCGACCTGCGGCAGCTCGACGCCGAATCTGCCGTGCCGCATCTCGCGGGTCACCAGTGGTGGCAGCAGCCACGATGCGGAGGGAGGGTCCATCAAGGTTGCCGCGCTCGACCTCAGCCTCTGCAACTGCGACGGCACGATCGAGCACACGAACCTGCTGAATCGCTGCAACGGTTGCACGTGGTCGGCGCCACGATTCCAGCAGGGCCGCCACATCCTCATCGTCGGTGATCGGCACGAGAAGTTCGTTCATGCGCCCCAGTGGGTCTGGCGCATCCGGGAGCGCATCGCCGCCGACCCTCTCGACGCGCGTGGCAACCTCCGCGCTCCATTCGGTAGCAAGAGC
>CANKMK010000029.1 GCA_947483025.1 Chloroflexota bacterium
GAGTCCGGTCATGAAACTCCCCCGTTCGATCCATCAACCCGGCGCGTACCCCGTAGCGGGGGCTCGGGTGATTACGCTCGGATTCTAGACGAGGGGGCGATTCGGAGCCGCCGTTCCGGGGAGTGGCGACGCGGGGTCGGCGAGCGCGTTTGCCCCTGGGGTACGTCCCGCCACAAACACCTCCACGGCGAATCCGCCCATGCGGCGCGGGTCCATCAGTTGGGCGAGTGCGGCGCGCAGGGCGATCGCCCCTTCGAGGGTTGCGGTTGGCCCGGTGCGCGTTCGGGCGACCTCGCCATCGATCCCCGCCGCTGCCAGAAACTTGGCTTGGTTTGTGCTCGCCACAGGACGAAGGCCGCCCGCCTCCGCCGCGGCCCGCAACAGGGTGAGGTCCACATGGGCGGTGAGGTCGCGGCTCCCCGGCTCGCTCAAGAGGTCGGCGGTGGCCCGGTGCCCCTGATAGGCGAGGGCGGTACCCGCCATACGGCTGGCGGGGTCGCGCAGGGCAACCCCCTCACGACCGTAATCGAGCACGATGACGACCCCTTCGGTGAGTTCGGCCCCCAGCGTGGCGGCCCATTCGGCGGTGGCTGGCGAGATCTCGGCGAGCTGCCCCTCCGCCAGGGGTGACCAGCCGGCCATGAGTGGGGCGAGCCGTTCGGCGACCCCTGGGTCAGGCGCCCCCTCGACCCAAGCGAGGGCATTTGTTACAGAGTCAATCGCCACGCGGCGCTCGTTGAAGCCACCCGGCGCAGCGGGACGGCCGACCACGATGTGGAAGGGGAGGGCGTCGGCGAACTCGTTGGCGACGATGATCCCTGCGACTGGTGCGCCACCTGCTGCGACGAGGGGTGGCCCGCCGCCTGGGAGTGCCGCCAGTGCGGCGGTGAGATCGGCGAGGCGGTGTGGGTTTGCCTCACTCACCGAGACTTCGAGCGCACCGAGGAGGGGGTGCCCCTCGCGGGCGAGGTAGTCGAGTGCCGCCAGGAGGAGGGTCCCCTCGCCGGCACCGTACTCGCGCCAGCGGAACGTTGCTGGGCGGCCGAGGCGCTCCCACGTTGCGGCGGCCAGTTGCGCGATGGCCACGCCAAGGATGGGGTGCAGCTCTGGCGCGGTCATGAAGTCACCGCTCCGACCCGCTCGCCGCTGGGTTGTGGCGTAGTAGCCGAGCCCAGGCTCTAGCAGGGCGCGCTCCATAAATCGCGCAAAGCTGACCGAGCCCTCGCGTTGGACCTCTTCGCGAATGAGACGCTCTACCTCTTCCATGCAGTAGATCCTACGCGGCGCTACCGTCGGGCACATGCGTGAGCTCGTTGTACACCTAGGGATCGGGGCCAACCTCGACGACCCTGTCGCGACACTCGCCGAAGCGGTCGTTGCACTCGCGCACATTCCGGGTTGGAGCCTTGAGCAAGTCTCGCCGCTCTATCGCACCACACCAGTGGGCCTCGTTGATCAACCAGAGTTCTTCAACGCTGCGCTGCAAATGCGCGCCTCACTTCCCGACGAGCCGGCTGCGGCCGCAGTCGAAGTGCTCATGCGCGTCAAGGAGTTAGAGCGACTTTTCGGTCGCGTCCCAACGGTTCGTTTCGGCCCGCGTCGCCTAGATATCGACATCATTGCGATGGAGAACGTTGCGGTGGTACACCCACGACCGCATGGCACAGAGCCTGATGGTGCCGATGCAGATCGGCCGCTCGTTGTTCCGCATCCATCTGCAACCGAGCGACTCTTCGTCTTGGCGCCACTCGCGGACATCTCTCCCACACTAAAGGCACCGGGGTGGAACGGCACTGCTCGTGAGTTGCGTGATGTTCAGCGACGCGCTGAGGGTGAAGCTGCCGCGGTCTGTGTCGGCGCTTGGGATTCTACGGCGCTGCGCTGGGTGTAACGCGTTAGCGGCGGTAGTGTCGCCGCCCGGTGAAGACCATGGCGATGCCGTGGCGATCGGCGATCTCAATTGCCGCTGCGTCACGACGTGATCCGCCTGGCTGAACGATTGCAGTAATCCCCGCTGCTGCAGCTGCGGCAATCCCTTCTGCAAATGGGAAGTACGCATCGCTGGCCATCACCGCACCACGTGCGCGCTCTCCGGCCTGGTTCAGTGCGATGTCAACGGCAACGCGACGATTTACCTGTGCTGCGCCGATGCCGAGTGTTGCGGCACCCCGCGCCACCACGATGGCGTTTGATCGAATGTGCCGCACGATCCGCCATGAGAAGAGCAGATCAGTCAGTTCGTCGAGTGTTGGGCGACGCTCTGTGACCACGCGAAGTTGTGAGCGCTCAATATTGCCAGTGTCAGCAGTTTGCAAGAGCACCGCACCACTGACGCCAATCATGTCGAATTCAGTTGTGCGGTGCGAAGGGTCGATCACCACAGTCAACTCTGGTCGTGTGCGCAGCACCTCTCCTGCGCCATCGTCGGCGATTGCTGGCGCAAGCACCGATTCAAATGTTCCCGATGCAATCACGGCGGCGACAGCGCGATCGATCGGAACGTTGAGCACGATGGTTGAACCCGAGCTTGCTGCTGCGTCTGTTTCGATCGCACGCGTCAGTGCGCCGAGCGCTGTCTCAGCGGTTGCTACTCCGATCGGGTCGGTGTGGCGGATAAGGGCAACGCTTGGCGTTGGCAGATCGGCGACAAGTCGCGCGCCGGCATCGAGGTCAAGTAGATCGTTAAGGCTTGGCTCTTGCCCTTGGAGTACGCGGGCTCCTACGATGCCCGCGCCAGTTGCGTGCACGCGCCGATACGCCGCGGCGGCCTGGTGTTGATTCTCGCCATGACCGAATGTTCGGATGCGCTCAAGCACGATCACATCGCGCGCCGGCATGGCGCTGTCGCTGTCGCGTACGAGCGGTGCAACGTGGGCCGCAATGGTGAGTGCCGCTGATCGCCGTAGCTCGCTTCGGAGCGCGTCGAGGCTTCTTGTGGATCCTAAATCGCTCAGGAGGTCACCGATCGCGGTTGGGTCCACGACGATGAGTGGTCCGCTCTCGGCTGCAAGAAGTGCGCGTGTGATGGCGACGATTGCGGCGGGCGGAGCGTCGGCTCCCCCAGGGGCGATGAGGAGGTCGGCGCTGGTCAGGCTTGCCGCCGCCCGATCCAGCCCCGCTGCATCGGCATGCTCGGTGACGTCGATCGCTTCCGCCCGTAGATGTAGCGCGGCTGGGCCGGCTTCGATCGTGGCGCCGCGGGCGATCAGGGTGGCGAGGATCGGTGCCAGCCCTGCCAGGGCGGGGCTCTCGGGAGAGATCAGCAGAAGGACGCGCATGCTGCTGATGGTGGCATACTCGCTCACACAAACCTGCACGCTGTTGTGCTGGGTGAATCGAAACGTAGCGAGTGAGGACAAGATGTTTCGTTGGCCTTGGGAGTACCTCTTCACCGTCTTGAATGCCGATCTTGGAACGTTCTACACCCCGTTCTGGGTTGCCAATCTGGTGCTCTTCCTCGCAACGATCCTGGTGTACACATTCGCGACCCGTGGCAACCGTGGACGTGGGGTAGTCGGCGACGAGTGGGAGTACATCCTGTGGATCAGCCTCGGCACCTTCGGCATGAATTTGGTTTACGCCGCATTCCAGTGGTACGGCCTCTTCCCTATCGCCACCACGCTCGTTGGACTCCTTGCGCTGCGCGACACTGTCACGAGGCGCTTCCCACCACTTCTTGCTGCTGAGGCGGAGCATGCCGCGCTTTTGCGCACGCGACGCCAGGTTGCCGATGGGGTTGAAGCAACCATTCGCCCAGCGAATCGTCGCGGGTAGCCCGTTGGCGTGCGCGGTTGCGCACTGCGAGAGAGCATGAACATTCGCCAGTTCGGTCCTGGTCATCGGCGTGCCGACCGTGCCGCCGGCTCGAGCGGTGTTCTCAGTAGCGCCATCTTCTCAAACGACGTTGCGCAGATCACCGAATTTACTGTGACGCCGGGTGGCACCTACGGCCCACTGCGCAGCGCTGGTGATGTCGTGCTCGTGGTGATTGAGGGTGGTGGCTGGGTTACCGCCCACGACACCCAGATGCAACTTGCTGCAGGTGAATCACTGCATCTCGAGCGATTGACGCCGTACAGCGTCGCTGCGCGCGAGTTGCCGCTACGCGCGATCCTCGTCGAGCTTTCTGCGGGCAGCGGTGCTGAATCTGCTCGCACCATAAGCGCCAACGGCGGCGGCGCAGAGGAGTAGTACGCCGACGACGAGCGTCGCACTGCTGACGAGTGTGGTCTCGGCTGGGCTTTCAAGCGTGACTCCAAACTGGAACGGCCACGTCCATGTTGGGAGGATTCCCTGATACCAGTTATGGATACCGGCAGGGAGTGGCAGCGCCGACCAGTTTGGATACCAGATGAGTGCGACCGCTGCGATGCTGCTGACGGTGATGGTGAACATACGTCGCACATCCCTCGCTCCAAGAATCGACCATGCGGCAACGGTTGCGGGAACGAGTGCGATGGCGCCAACGAGAGGTCCTGGTGTGCCGAATCCTCCGGAGAGGCAGACCTGACTCTCGGGGTAGACGCTTCCCACGCCCGCGAGCGTGCAGAGAAGACCAGTAGCAATCCAGAGCACTGGGGCCGCAAGCGCGGCGCATGCGCCGCCGATGCGCATGATCTGCGCGGCGCGCTGTGATCCGGCGCGAAGATCCGCTAAGAGCAGCGCTAGTCCGATCAGGGCGATCTGCGATGTTGGGTAGTAGTGATATTGAAAAGCGGCGCGATCAATGCGCGCCCACGGTAGCCACAGTGCGAGACCAAGAACGAGAACGGATGCGAGGCCCCAGCTTCGTCGTCGCCACGCCTCTACTGCGAGCCAGAGCGCGCCACCGACGCTGAGGATGCGCGAGAGCACATTGCCGCCGTCGTACACGGCGGCGGTCCATGAGCTTCCGCCCGCAGTAAAGCTCGATTGGAAGAGCCAGACTGGCTTCAAGTCGAGTGGCCACGCCCACCACGGTGACGATGCCGCGTGCGCGACGCGCAGCGTGTCGTGGTAGCGATACATCGACGCCGTAAGGTCGGTCAGTGTCTGCCCAGTGTTTCCGATTGGCCAACCAGTAATCAGTTGGTTGCCCAGCGCCGCCCACGGCAAGTAACTCGCGATGTAGACGCCGAGCGGGAGTGCCGCGAGTGTGAAGAAGACGAGCGTCGCCTCACCCGGTAGCGAGAGGAGGCCGAGCAGAGAGCGTGGGGTTGCTTCGCGGCGCGAGATGCCACCTGCGTGATGGATTGCGGCACCTGTCGCCGCTAGGAGCAGCACTAGCACTGCGGCAAATGGCAGGTTTGGAATGCGAGAGGAGCCGTCGGCGACGGCGAGTGCTGGTGGAAGGAGTGCGGCACCGAGAAGGGCGAGTCCGCCAGCGACCAGCAGGCGCCCGGGTGCCGTTCGTGCGAGCCAGATGATGCCAAGCCCAAAGATGCCGTAGATAGCAACCCACTTGCTCGCGAGAGCGCCGCCGAGCAGGAGGCCAGCTGCGAGGAGGAGGAGCCCGCCAGGAAGAGCGCCTCGCGCGCGACCCTGTAGCCATGCCACGAAGGCGACCGCGCCGCCGAGCAGGAGGGCGAGGAGATACACGTCGTTCATGCCGATGCGGCTCTGCACAAATCCGGCTCCGTCGAGCAGGGCAAGGGCGCCGACGAGGGCTGCGACGTCACGTCGTTCCGTCAACAGCCGAGCCAAGAGAACCAGGAGTGCCGCGGCGAGTGCCCCGGCGATCACCCCGGGCCAGCGCCAGCCGGCGGCGAGCTCGCCCACGTTGACCTGTGTCAGCGCGCCCGACGGCGCCGCAAGAAGGAGCTCCCCGTTGCCGCCATCGGCGCGCTCAGAGGAGGCGTCGAGAGCGGCGCCACTCCCACCAAGCTTGAGCACGTCAGCGCCTACGGGAGCGTCGGCAAATCGTGCGTTGCCGTTCGGCTCAATCGTCCAGAGCGATGCGCCGGTCCCGTCGGGCCCAGGCGCCACTACGTGCACCATGCGGCTCGCGTCGTTGGGCAGGATCGCCACGGCGCCCGGGATGGTGACCTGCGCCATGAGGGGCGTGCTCATCTCTTTTGCGTTGTACACCCGCACGCCGTCACGGCCCGCGACGTAGAGTCGCGGCCCATCGAACCAGTCAACAGCCGCAGCGGTGACTGCGCCGCTATCAATTGGTGAGGAGCGCATGTTCGACAAATCGGTCGCTGCGTAGCTTGTCAGGCCGCTGGCGCTCGTTGCAAAGATTCGCTCCTCGCCGTCAACCGTAAGGGCGAGCACTGCTGTTCCGCCCGCCAGCGGTGCGCTCGTCACCACCGCTCCGTCGCGCATGATCAGCAGCTGGTCGCGCTGCACTAGCGCAACGCTGCCATCGCTGAGTGGCGCGATACCCAGAACGAGACCGGTGGCTGTTGGCCATGTGCGCAGCCCGCTGTTGCCGCCTTGGTCCGCGGTGGCGCGGTCAGCCACAAACACCGTGCCGGCTGCAGTGGCGCCCCAAAGAGAACCGTCGCTGGTGGCAGTGAGGTACGAAACGTTGCGTAGTGGAATTGCGCCGAGAACCGTACGTGTTTCGGCATCAATCACGCTGATCTCTTCTGGGCCCGCGATCCACAGTCTGCCTGGGCTTAACGCATCTTCTGGTCGAGCGGCGATCGCGCCGATTGCTGTTGGGTAGGTTGTGCGCGCATCAACACGCGGCGCGCCAAACGTTTCAAGCCCGAGTGCAATGAGGTACTTCGCAAGATGTGGGTGGGTGTATTCGTAGATTGCATGGGGTTCGCCGTACTTCCAGTCCTGCATGAACTCTGTCGCGGTTCGTACGTGATACACCTCATCAAACTGGAAGTGTGTTGGCTCACCAACACGCCAACCTCTCAGCGACAACGCGCTCACCGCAACAAGTAC
>CANKMK010000030.1 GCA_947483025.1 Chloroflexota bacterium
GCAACAATCATGCCGCTATGGTGCCACGCCGCAGGGCTATTTGAGAGGGGCGTTGAGGGTGTAGACCCCTCCACTGCGGTCGGTGACCGTGATGGAGACTTCACCTTCACGGTTGAGCGTTGCCTTGCCCGTGCTCCCTGCGTCGTCGTTCAAGGCGAGGCTGCCGTACGCCCGAACGGTCGTCCCCCGGAAAGAGGGGGCGAGCTCCGTGGTAACCGTTCCCCGCGCCTCACCGCGCCAGGCGAGGAGTGTCGCGCCGCGTCCCCGCGCCGTTTCAAACGAGAACTGCGACGGAGCCGCCATGCCGAGTCCGCGTAGTCCGACGGTTGTGCCAAGGATGCGTTCGTTGCCAACGAAGCGCCCGATGCCGTCAACCTCTGCGGTGATCTCGGCGGCAAGATCGCCGCGCGCACCAACCGACTTCACGGTGATGACCGATGACGTCTCTCGATCTTTTTCGGTTGCACTGCGCTCGCTCGAGAAGCTCGGCTGTCGATACCCACGCCCGTAACTGGTCGATGCCGCAACGGCGTAATAGGCGAAGCAGACGAGTGCGGCGGCAGGGGTTGGACCGCCTGGTCGCCGTACTGCGAGCAGCTGCTGCAGTGGCTCCAGGATCACGGTCTTGGCGGCGCGACGGGCGAGATACTGCAAGAAGGTCGTGCCCTCCGTCTCATAGTCGGCGCGGGCATCGGCACTCGGCTGGAATGGGGTGCGCGTCAGACGTTCGTTCAATCGTTCTTTCACTCACCCATCCTACGCCCTTCTCGTTCTGCTGCCGCTACACTCCTGCAGATGTCCACCCGCGTTGTCTCCCGTGCTGCCACCGCCGATCTTGCGATCGCCGCCGCACTCTGGGGCGGCATGTATGTGGTCTCCGCCGAGACCTTCGCCGCGATCCCGCCCGCGACACTCGGCTTCCTTCGCCTCGCGATCGGCGTTGCCGCCCTGGCCACCTTCGCCGCCCTTCGCAGTGAGTCACTCGGTTGGGCGAAGGCCCCGAAGGGTGCCGTGCTGCGTGCCGGAGTCGCGGTGGCTGCCTCGATCCTTCTGCAGTTCGCTGGCACTGCACTGACATCTGCGGTGGAAGGCTCCGTTGTCACCATGGCAACGCCAGTCTTCGTCTTGATCTTCGGCCGCCTTCTCGAGGGGATTCGCGTGCCGCGCCAGGCGTGGCTCGGTATTGCCCTTGCTGCCATTGGCGTCGCCGTGCTGGCGCTGCGGAGCAGCGGTGCTGAAGGTTTGGTCGCCGACGCCAGTGCGAGCCGACTGCTCGGCATTGCGATGCTGATCGGTGGCGGTGCTGCGTGGGCGCTCTTCTCGAGTCTCGGACGACCGATCGTTGCCGCTGTTGGCGCGCGCAACGCCGTCACCTTAAGTGCTGGACTGGCGATTCCCATGATGCTCCCGTTCGTTGTGGCGGAGCTTGCGATCGGCGGTATTGATCTGGCAGCTGCCACGACGCCAAGCACGCTGCTTGCCGTGCTCTATCTCGGCGTTGGGGCCACGTCGATCGGCTGGAGCTGCTGGTATCGCGGCTACGCCGCGGCACCGCCACGACTCGCCGCTGGCGTGCTCTTCCTGCAGCCGCTGGTGGCGGCGGCGCTCGGCGTTGGTTTGCTCAACGAGGCACTCGATTCTGGGCTGGCCCTTGGCGCACTCTTCCTCCTCGGCGGTGTGGCGATGATCTCCTTCGAACGTGCGAGCGGCACAAAGCGACGCCGCGTGCGATCGTAGGGGGAATGGACGACCTTCGACGCTATCGCGCCACCCCGCCCCCAATCACGGGGGTCGCCGCAATCACCACCGCCGACAACGGCGAAGTCCGCAACCCTGACCCAACCGATCGCGCCGCCTGGCGCGAGTGGGTCTCGGCATCAAAAACGCGCAACTGGCTGCGCCGCGATCCGCTCCTTGATTGGCTCGAAGTGCACGGCACGAGCAAGGGCTTCGCCAAAGATGTGGGCGCCGATGCCGATCCACCGAGCCCCTACGATCTGCGCGAGCTGCTCTTTGCGCAAGGGAATCGCTTTGAAGAGCGCATGTTCGAAATCCTCGAGCCGAAGGTCGCATCACACCGCAAGATCTCCGACGGCTGGCAGGCGACGCGCACGTTGGCCGCTGCAGAAGCGACATTCGCCGCGATGCGCGAAGGGGTTGAACTGATCGAACAGGCGGTGGTGCGCAATCCGGAAGACCGCACCTACGGCGCGATCGACCTGCTCGTTCGCAGCGATGCCCTTGAGCGGCTGATCCCTGGCGTGATTGACCCGAGCGAGGCGGCCGTATCGGCACCAGCCCTTGCGCCAGAGGGCGTCGAGGCGCCGCCGTGGCACTACGTGGTGGTCGACGTGAAGTTCTCGACACTCGATCTCTCGGTGAGCGGATACGCCGGCAGTTCGCACCGGCACTATGCCGGCCAGGTGCTTGTCTACACCGCCGCCATTGCACGCTTGCAGGGCTACTGCCCGGCGGAGGCGTACCTGCTTGGCCGCACCTGGATGAGCAGCAAGGGGCGGGGGAGCGGTGCACTGGAGCGACTCGCCCGGGTGCCCGTTGAGCGCGAGAGCACACGCGACGATGAGATCCCACTCACCGTTGAGGTCGGCCGCGCGCTGGAGTGGATTCGCACGGTACGCCGTGACGGCGCCGCTTGGGATGCCCTGCCACGACCAACGCGACCAGAGCTCTACCCGAACATGAACGCCGATCAAGACCAGCCCTGGAGCGAGGCGAAGCGCAAGATCGCTCGCGAGATCGGCGAGCTCACCTACCTTCCAGGCGTTGGGCCAGACCTACGCGACGCTGCAATTGCCGCCGGCATCAAGCGCCGCGACGAGCCAGGCCTCTCTCCTGATCGACTCGGCGTGACGGGCGATGCGCGACCACGACGACTCGCCGCCGTGCTTGCAGCCAATGCGGTTTCTGAATCATCCCCCGCCAATGCGAAGGTGCTCCCGGAGCGCATTGAGCTTCGTGATGATGCGCACTGGCGCACCCCAGCGCGCATCGAGTTCCATGTGGACTTCGAGAATTCGGGAAACCTGAACGATGACTTCACGAAGTTGCCGAGCGTTGGCGGGGCGTCGTGCATCTTTCAGATCGGCTGCCTTGTCTCTGTAGATGGCCGCGAACCAACGGCGGCGGAGATTGCCGCCGCCACGGCAGCTGGTGCCAGCGTGGGGGAGCGACTCTTCACGCCACGCGCCGAAGATGCATCGTGGTTCCCCGCATTCGGGCAGTGGAGTGGCGATCGGCTGAACGCCGAATCAGAGCGCGCCGTACTCGAAGCCTGGGTCGCATTCATGGATGCTTGGCGTCAATCGCTTGAACTCCCCTGGGGCGCGACGCGCATTGTGCACTGGTCGCCTGCGGAGCGAAACCTGCTCTTCACCGCCGCCGACTCCGCCGCCGGGCGTCACCCAACGTGGTCGCTCCCCGACGAGATCGGCTGGTTCGATGCGTTCGATGAACTCGTCTACAAGGTGCCAGTCAGCGTACGCGGCGCCTACGGCTTCGGCCTGAAAGACATCGCCAAGGCGATGCGCGCCGAGGGGCTCATCGATGTCTCATGGGGTGATGGTCCGGCTGACGGCATGGGTGCGATGGCTGCGGCATACACCGCGGATGCTCGCGCCGCCGCCGAAGGGAAGCGCCTCGCCGACTACGACTACTTCCGTTCTGGCACCGAATACAACGCCGCCGATTGCCGGTCAATGTCACTCGTGCTCGCCTGGTTGCGCGCGAACCGGTAAGGCGCAGCGCCGAAGGTATCAGCGACGGCGGTAGCGCCTCGCGACCACTGAGTACAGCGGGAGTTTCAGAAGTAGGCTCGAGATCGGGCGTGCCTCGCGGCCGTTCGACCCTTCAACGGCGAGGAGGCGATCGGCGGCGTCCCCCTCTACGTGTCGCGGGTCGCAGTAGGCGACATCAATCTCAACTTCCCCGGGGATAGGTGTACCGAGGCGGTCGGAGAGATCGCTGGGAAGCGGCTCTTCGAAGTAGTCGGTGCGAATCTCCTCCTCCATCTGCCAGCGTGGGTTACGGAAGAGCACAGCGCGCCAGGCGTCGGCCACGGCTGCGGTAACAGTGCCGTCCTTCGGCTGCGGGTTGGCGGAGAGGTCTTGCCCGCGCGACCATCGTGCCGCCTGATGCAGCAGGGTGTACTCGTCAAGTTCGAGATAGGCGCCAAGATCGTCGGCGGGGGAGGCGTCGCCAAAGATCGCGCGGATCCCTGGCGCAAAGGCCTCCTTCATGTCGAGGTCGATGCCGCGCACGGTGCGATGCAGGTAGACCTGTTGATAGAGGAACTGCCGCGCGCCGAGGAATGACTCGAGTGCACCAACCGCCGGTTCGTACAACGTGAGGCCGCGCGCGCCAATGAAGCTGTAGTGGCGGAGGCGCTCTACATCCACCGCTGCAATGCGCACGCCGGTCATGTATGCATCGCGTCGAACATAGTCGAGGTTGTCGACGGTGAATACGCCCGAGAGGAGCGGCTGCATGATGCGCACCCAGGTGGGGATCGCTGGGTCTTCCAGTGGCGGCTTGGAGATCAAGAAGCTGACCCAGCGTGGATCAATCGACTCTGTTTTCTCGAAGGCATCGCGAGCGGCGGAGTCGCCGGGTGCTCGACGCAGCTTGGTAATGATCGGTGCAAGTTCGCGCTCAATGATCAGCGCAGAGAGATCCTCATGGGCAAGGCGCTTCCCCTTCGGTCGACGCGGATCGGCCGGAGCGGGGAAGGCTTCCAACACCGCGTGGTCGAAGAAGTGCGCGAAGGGTCCGTGGCCAACGTCATGCAGCAGGCCTGCAACACGCAACGTTTCAACAACGAGCCCTTCACTTGGAGGTGTTTCACCGTCGCTGGTTAGGCGAGTGGCGAGTGACGGATAGAGGTGTCGCGCCCAGAGCCCCGCCTCATGCATAACGCCGAGGCCGTGCGCAAAGCGGCTGTGTTCAGCGGTGGGGAAGACCCAGCGGGCGCTCTGCAACTGGCTGATGCGGCGCAGGCGCTGCAGCCAGGGGCTGTCGAGCAGATCCTCTTCGGCCGCCTCCTCTTGGGCGTGGCCAGTGGCCGCGGCCCCCTCGGGGGTGAGGCGCTTGGTGAGCTCGATATAGCCGTGGATCGGGTCACTGATCAGGTTGACCGCCTTGAACTGCTCCGCGTCCATGGCTACGCGTTCGGCTTCGCGGTTGTGCCATAGCGCGCAGCGGCGGCACTATGCGTGCGCGCCATGTCGTCGCGCAGCGCGTCGGGGCGAAGCACTTCGGCGCCTTCACCCCAGGTCAGTACCCATGAGCGAATCTCGAGGAGCCCAGAGACGCGCGCTCGCCAGATCAGCGAACCATCGGGCTGCTCTTCGATCGTTTGCGATGGATGCCAGCGCGTCTCTTTTGCGCGGGCGGCCGACTCTTTGCTGAATCGAATCACGATCTCTTCGAGCGGCTGGTCAGCAACGATGTCCCACGCTGAGGCGAGGGTGCGCTCCAGCTCGACCTCTTTTGGCAACTCGAACGTTGCGGTGGTAACGCGCACGTTGCTGATGCGATCAACGCGGAACGTTCGGAGTGCGTTGCGCGTCTCATCGTGACCAATCAGGTAGGTGGTGTGTGTGGCCGCCGATGGCTCCATCAGATACGGATGGACGCGCGCTCGTCGGCTGCTCCCTGGATTGCTCCAGGCGGCGGCGTAGTCAAACTCCACAACGCGACCGGTGACCCAGGCGGTGGTCAAGAGGCGGAGTCGATCACGTGCCTCGCCGTCGGTCGTGAGTTGACTGAGCTGCGTCACGGTTCGCTCCACCGCGCTGCGTAGCGGATTCTCGAGCAGGCTACCGAGCTTCATCAGCGCCGCACCAAGTTCTGGGTCGTAGCCGGTCGAGAACTTTGCAAGGAGTCGCGCTGCAAGCACAACGGAGATCGCTTCGTCTTTACTGAAGCGCAGCTCCGGCAGGAGTCCCTCTTGCGACACGCCCCAACGGCCGAGGTTGTTCCACACCGGAACGCCGACGCTCGCTTCGAGCGCCTGCAGGTCGCGGTAGGCGGTGCGACGGCTGACGCCGAGCTTCTTGGCGAGGTCCTCGGGTCGGATCCCCGCCTCGCCGGCGGCCTCCACATAGCGCAGGGTGCGCAGGAGTCGGGCGCTCCGGTCGCTCTTCTGGAAGTCGGTGTCGCCCTCAGGCGGGTGGCTGCTCATGGCTCAGATTGTGCCACTCCACCCCTAGTTCGGAGTACCCCTCAGATTTAGCGCGGCCGAGCCGCCTCAATGAATGCGGCCCAGACACGCTCCAAGTCGGCGGGGCTGCTCTCGGTGCGCTCAGGGTGACACTGCACGCCGAGCACAAATCGCTCACCCGCCTCTTCGAGCCCCTCAACAAGGGTGCCGCGTGGTGAGTCGGTGAATGCTGAAGCGCGCAACGTAGGCGCGAGTCGCTCGGGGCTGACCGCCTGGTGGTGATAGCTGTTCACTGCAAGTGGAGTGGTGCGATCGCCGAGGATCTGCGCAAGCTTGGTGCCACCCTGCACGTCGAGCGGATGCGAGAGCGCTGGCGTTGCCGGATACGCCGCACCAACCTGCCCCTCAACATGCTGCAGCAGTGAGCCGCCGCGATGCACATTCAAGAACTGCAAGCCGCGACAGATCCCAAACACCGGAATGCCGCGTCGATCGGCGGCGTCGAGGGCGGCCCACTCCAGCGCATCGCGTGCCGGCTCAATGCCGATCGCACCATCGACGGGTTCGTTGTATCGCGCCGGATCAATGTCGGCACCACCCGAGAGAAGCAGGCCATCCATGGTGGCGA
>CANKMK010000031.1 GCA_947483025.1 Chloroflexota bacterium
TCGTTGAATACGATCCAGAACGGGTCTTTGCGCGGTACGGCCTCACCCCAGAGCAGATGGTCGACTTCAAGTCGCTCAAGGGGGACAGCTCCGACAACATTCCTGGTGTTCCAGGTGTGGGTGAGAAGACCGCCTCCAAGTTGATCGCAGGCTTCGGCTCCCTCGAGCAGCTGTATAGCCGGCTTGATGAGGTTGAGCCGGTGCGCATTCGTGAAGCGCTCGCTGCGAATCGCGAAGCGGCATTTGCCGGCCAAGGGCTGATGACAATCGACCGCGATGCACCGCTGGCGCTACCGGCCACCGGTGGTGAGATTGGGGTGTACGACCGCGATGCGGCACTCGCCCTCTTCCGTGACCTTGAGTTCCGTGCCCTGGCACAGCGACTGCCGCCACTTGCCGGCGAAGACCGTGTCGCTGCCAATGCCGCGGTCAGCGCCGCTGCGGCGGGTGCTTCACTTCGTGGAGCCGCCGCTCCTGTTGCAAAAGCTGCACCGAAGGTTGCCGCTTCGAGCGATCTGCAACTCGGATTCAACTTCGATGCGGTGACGGCGGGGAATGCCGCTGCTGGTCGATCGACGAAGGTCGAGAGCGGCGCTACAGATGAGTCTGATGCGCACACCAAGATTGAACAGGTGAAGCGTGGCGACCTCGCAGCGGCAGGGATTCGCGTCCTTCGTGCCGCTGATGAGGCGCGGGATGCGTTCCGCGGCCTGTCGGCGCAGGGGCACCTTGCGATCGGCGGTGTGGGTGCGGATCGGCGTGGCCCAGAGGCAGAACTGGCAATCGCGATTGTCGATGACGCGGGAACGATTCTCGCCGCCGACGATGGCGCTGTGGTGCATGCGCTGCTGGAGAGCCTTGCGCGTTCGAACCGTGAACTTGCCGGCCTCGGCGTAAAAGGTCTCATTGGAGCAATGGTGAGCATTCGACCCGAAGCTTCGCCCCACCTTGTGGATGATGTAGCGCTCGGCACCTGGATTGCGAATGTCACGATGCGCAACCCTGGTCTCGTTGAGGTCGCCTCGACGCGACTCGGTGCTGATCTCCCTGACCGGCTCGAGCCGCTGCAGGAGGCGGTCCTCGCCGCGCTCGTGACGCGAGCGTCACGCGGCCCCCTTGCCGAAGAGTTGCGTGAGGCGGGCACCCTTCGCCTCTATCGCGAGATTGAGCTGCCCCTCGTTGAGGTGCTTGCGCGGATGGAGATCGCTGGCGTGGCCGTTGATCAAAAAGCGCTGAGCGAACTGAGCACCGCGTTTGGCGCTGAGATCACCCGACTTGAGCGTGAGGCCGAGCGTGTGGTTGGCCATGCGGTGGCCCTTGGCTCACCGAAGCAGCTCGGTGAACTCCTCTTCGTGGAGCTCAACCTTCCGAAGGGGAAGAAGACAAAGACGGGTGCCTGGTCGACCGATGCGAGCGTGCTGGAGGAGATCCAGGCGGAGCACCCAATCGTTGGGATCGCCATGGAGTGGCGCACCGTCTCGAAGTTGCAGAGCACCTATGTAGAGGCGCTGCCGAAGCTTGTTGAGGGTGACGGCCGTGTGCACACCACCTTCCAGCAGGCGGTGGCGGCAACAGGGCGACTCAGCTCCACCGATCCGAACCTCCAGAACATTCCCATTCGGACCGCACTCGGCCGCAAGATCCGCAACACCTTCATTGCGGAGAAGGGGAACACCCTGGTGGCGGCGGATTACAGCCAGATCGAGCTGCGCATCTTGGCGCACGTCACGCGCGACGAGCACCTGATCGCCGCCTTCGCCGCTGGAGAGGATATTCACCGTGCGACCGCCGCCCGCGTGCTCGGCAAGCCCGCCGCCGACGTGGACGCCGATGAGCGCGCCATGGCGAAGATGGTGAACTTCGGCATTGCGTATGGCATGGGTGACTTCGGCTTGGCCACGCGCGCTGGCATCTCTCGCGATGCGGCAAAGTCGTTCATCGCTGGCTACTTCGAGCGCTATCCGGGGATTCGTCGTTACATCGACACGATTAAGGAGGAGGCGCGAACGAACGGATCTGTCACAACGCAGTTGGGGCGCCGACGACCGATCCCTGAACTTCGAGCGGGGAACCCTGCACTGCGCGCAGCAGGGGAGCGCGCAGCGATTAACCATCCCATCCAAGGCACCGCCGCCGATGTCATCAAGATCGCCATGATTCGCCTCACACCACGACTCGCAGAGGCAGGGCTGACAGCGCGACTCGTGCTGCAGGTGCACGACGAACTACTGCTAGAGGTGCCGAACGGTGAAGTCGATCGCCTCGTGCCAATTCTCATTGACACCATGGAGGGGGCGCTTGCGCTTGATGTGCCACTGACGGTTGAGGTGAAGAGTGGCCCGCGATGGGACGAGATGAAGCCCTGGTCAGCACATGCCTGAGCTGCCCGAAGTAGAGACAGTGGTTCGGGATCTTGCGCGACTCGTCAGCGGCGCAACGATTACGGGTGCCAACGTCTTTCGTGAGCGCAACCTGACGACCCCCGATGCCCCCTCGTTCATGGAGGCGGTTCGTGGCCGGCGCATTCTCGGCACGCGCCGTCGCGCAAAGTGGATCATCGTGGAGCTCTCCGGCGGAATCTTGCTCCTCGTGCATTTGCGCATGACCGGGCAGCTCTTGGTGCTGCCAGCGGGGGAGTCGACAGACCCGTATGTACGCCTCTCGCTCACGTTGGACGGCGGTCGCGAACTGCGCTTCCGAGATGTGCGTGCCTTCGGACGAGTCGCGCTCGTCGCGCAGCGAAGCGACGGCGAGGTCGCCTCAAGCCTTGACCCGCACTCAGCACCGCTCCTCGCCGACCACGGTGTTGAACCGCTCGATGCGACATTTACCGCCGATGCCCTGCGTTCACTGATTGCCCACCGTGCAACGCGGATCAAGAGCCTCCTCCTCGATCAGCGCTGCATCGTTGGGATCGGCAACATCTACGCCGACGAAGCACTCTGGCGCGCCAAGATCCATCCGCTCACCCCTGCAAATCGGCTGCGCCCAGCGCAGCTCGACGCGCTGCACCTTGCGATTGTGGGTGTGCTGAGCGAAGCGGTTGACGCTCGCGGCTCCTCGATCAACGACTACACCGCACCTGATGGGGACGGCGAAATGCAGGAGCGACTCGACGTTTATCAGCGCACGGGTGAGCCGTGTCGCCGATGTGGCGCCCCAATTCAGCGCTCGGTCGTTGGTGGGCGCGGCACTCATGTCTGTCGAACCTGCCAACGTCCACCACGCGGTGCCGGTCGAGTAGGGGCGTCGCGCGCGGTGCGCGGACCCCGCTGGAGTGAACGGGTCACCCCAGAGACGGTCGGTGCAACACGCAGCGAACGTGCTGCGGCACGTCGGCGTTCGGCGCGCCAGGGTGAGGCGGCATGAGCATCATCACGCTGAGCGATGTCCGCCGCGAGATCGGTGCCGCCGTCATCCTTGATGAGGTGACGCTGAGCGTTGCCGCGGGGGAGCGCATCGGTCTGGTCGGCCCGAACGGGGCAGGGAAGACGACTCTCCTAAAGATGGTCGCTGGGCTCGAGACTCCTGATCAGGGGCGCGTGCAGCATGCCAAGGGCCTGCGCATCAACTTGCTTGCACAAGAGTCGGCGCAGGATCCTGAACTGCTGAATGCCGCGACACTCACGGATGCCGTGATCGGTGGTGCGGCCGAAATCGTCTCCCTCGCCGCTGCGCTTCGTGAGATGGAGCTGGAGGGGCGTGCCGGCTCAACCGAATATGCCGAGGCGCGAACAAAGTTCGACGCCGCAGATGGCTATGCGTTGGAGGACAGGGTTGGCGCGGCGCTGCGTGGACTCGGCTTCCCAACCGCCCGACATAGCGAGGCCCCCGCACGCCTCTCTGGAGGCGAACAGACCCGTGTCGCGCTGGCGCGACTGGTAATCGCCGACCCAGACCTTCTGCTCCTCGACGAGCCAACGAACCATCTCGATATTCAGGCAATCGAGTGGCTAGAGGGCGCTCTGAGGGCGCGCAACGGCGCACTCATCGTCGCCAGTCACGACCGTGCCTTCCTCGATGCCGTCATTGACCGGGTCTGGGAGGTGCGCGCTCATCACGTGACGCGCTTCCGTGGCGACTACAGCGCCTACGCGAAACAGCGCGGTGCTGCTGATGAGGGCGATGAGCGAGACGCCGATCGCCGCGAGAAGGAGATCGCGCGGGAGCGTGAGCTCATCCAGACGTATCGGAGCCATCGCAAGTACGCAAAGATGCATGAGCATGAGCGCCGCCTGGCGGCGATTGAACCAGTCGTCCGAGAGCGGAAGGCCGCCACACTCTCCATCGCAGCCGAGGGGGCTGGTCGCGGTCCAGCCGAACCGCTGCGGCTGAGCGAAGCGTCTATTGGATATCGAGAGCCAGCACAGGTCGAGATCACCCGTGCGCGAAGCCTCGCTCTCCGACGCGGTGAGCGCGTGGGAATCGTCGGCCCCAACGGCGCGGGAAAGTCGACCCTACTGAAGACCATCGCGGGCCTCCTCCCAGCGCTCGATGGGAACGTGGAGATTGCCGGTGGCGTGGTGCCCGGCTATTTGGCGCAGGTACGTGCCGCAGGGTTGCACGGCGCAACGGTGCTTGAGGCGTTGCGCACCGCTGTGCCTGTAGAAGTTTCCGAAGCGCGGGCGCACCTTGCAAAGTTCCTCTTCCGCGGCGATGCGGTGGGGAAAGAGGTGGCGGTGCTCTCTGGTGGTGAGCGCAGTCGGCTGGAACTTGCGATCCTCGGTCTCATGCCCGCAAACCTTCTGCTGCTCGACGAGCCGACGAACCACCTTGACATTGATGCCTGCGAATCACTGGAGCGATTCCTTCTTGACGGTGAGCGCACACTCCTTGTCGTCAGTCACGACCGTCGACTTCTCGAAAAGATCTGCACATCGCTCTGGGTTGTAGAAGACGGCGTTGTTGCCGCCTTTGATGGCGGGTATACCGCGTGGCGTGAGGCGGTCGCTAGCGGTTGGACGACGAAGAGTGCCGACGCCCTTGTGGCGGGGCGACTCGGCGCGCCAGGAGCACTCACAGCCAGTGCAGCAGTAGGTACAAAGGCGCAGTCAACCGCGGCTGCACCTGCCACCAAGAAGATCGCGGCGCCAAAGCCAGAACGCCTCAGCAAGGAGCAGGCGCGTCGACGTCGTGCGGCAATCGAGTCTGACCTCGAGCGCCACGGGCTGCGCAAGGGTCACCTAGAGCTTGCGATGCTTGACCCGAACGTGATCGCCTCGTATACCGAGTTAGCAAAGGTAGCGAGTGAGTTGGCTGATGTGACGGCGGCACTCCAGCAGGCCGAAGAGGCGTGGCTCGCTCTTGAGGGCGAGGTGGCCAAGTGAGTGGTCGACTGATTCGCGTTGGCCTCGGTGGCCTCATTGCGTCAGGGAAGAGCAGTCTCGCGGCAGCACTCGTTGCGAGCGCCGAGCTGCACGAGTCCGTCGGTGGAGCTGTGGAGCACCTTGATGTTGATGCGTTGCTGCGCTCGGCGCGTGCAACTGACGTGGCACTCCGCGCTGCGATCCTCACCGCTGTGCCTGATGCGCGTCGCCCAGATGGAAGCATCGACAGTGCGCTCCTTGCCGCGCAGGCGTTTGCCGATCCTGCAGTACTGCGCCGTCTAGAAGAGCTGCAGTGGCCGGTCGTACGGCACGCGATTCGTGAAGTGAGCCGAGATGCTCAGGCACGGGGGGTACGCCTCTTGCTCGTTGAAGCGATCGCGCTATGGCGCTCTGGCTTGGCGGAGGAGCTTGATGGCGCGCTCTTCCTTCAGGCTGACGAGGAGGTCCGTCGCCAGCGCTTCGCAGCCCGTGGCGGCAGCGCGGATGACTTTGAGCTGCGCAACGCCGCACAGGCGGGGATCCCTGCGGAGATGGAGCACATCGGAGCGTTGACGATTGACGGGAGCGGCTCGCTGCCTGAGACCGTGCATGCGGCGAGCCAGGCGCTGCGGCGCCTATGCTTGCAGGGTGAATCCAGCGACTGAACCCACGGCGGAGCTTGCCCCCTCTGCGGGGCGCCCCTTCGCCCTGCGCTCCGACTTCGTCCCCACCGGTGACCAGCCAACCGCGATCACCGAGCTCGTGCAGGGCCTGAATAGCGGCCTACATCACCAGGTCCTCCTTGGCGCGACCGGCACAGGGAAGACCTTCACCATTGCCAACGTCATTCAGCAGGTGCAGCGGCCAACGCTCGTCCTTGCGCACAACAAAACGCTCGCTGCTCAGCTCTATGCCGAGTTGAAGGAGTTCTTCCCCGAGAACGCCGTGGAGTACTTCGTCTCGTACTTCGACTACTACCAGCCAGAGGCGTACCTGCCGCGCTCAGATACCTATATCGAGAAAGACTCAAGCCGCAATGATGAGATTGATCAACTCCGGCACGCAGCCACCAAGGCGCTCTTCGAGCGTCGTGACACGATCATCGTGGCCTCGGTCTCATGCATCTACGGCCTCGGCGCACCAGTCGATTACGGCGCCACCGTCCTCAAGGTGCGTAAGTCGGGCAAGTATCGCCGTGATGCCATCCTGCGCCACCTTGTCGACCTGCAGTACCAGCGCAACGACGCCACCCTTGGCCGCGCCAAGTTCCGTGTGCGAGGTGACACGCTCGAGGTGCAGCCGGCCGGCGAAGAGACGATCCTGCGCGTGGAGTTCTTCGGCGACGAGGTGGAGCGCATCGCCGAGGTCGATCCGCTGACAGGCGAGATCCTGGCAGAGCGCAACGAGATGACCATCTATCCAGCCACCCACTATGTGACACCGGCCGACAA
>CANKMK010000032.1 GCA_947483025.1 Chloroflexota bacterium
AAGAGGAGAGCCTCAAGGTCTTCGACCGTGGCTACCCACGGCGCTGCGGCAACGCTCTGTCCCTCTTCGCTCATTCGCTCACCCCCTGCAGAATTGTGATTGGTCCCCACAGCGCATCTTGACGCACCTCAACCTCTCGGCGCTTGGAGAGCTCCAAGAGCGCTAAGAATGTCACGGCGATGAACGATCGGTCTTGGCGGTCTCCGAGGAGGGTCTCTAGGTCTACCCCCACCACGCCGTTGAGACGGACCGCTTCACGGATGGCTGCGAGTCGGTCACCAATGGAGACCTTCATGCCGACAGGGGCGGCAGAGAGGGCGGCGAGCGGCTTGCGGCGCAGGGCGATGCGCACCATGGCGCGCAGGAGGCGCTTCGGATCTGACTTCACTGGCACGATCGGCTCGACTGGGGCAGCCTTCGGACCGGGGAGTTGGCGCGTTGGGGGTTCGCGATACCAGAGCGGCTGCATCAGGCGATCGCCCAGGACTCGCGCGGCGTCACGGAAGACTCGGTAGCGCAACAGCCGGATGCGCAGCGTATCGGCCTCATCCTCGACGTCAAGATCATTGACGAGGTCTGGCGCAGCCGCGATCGGACGCGGCAGGAGCGCACGGCTCTTCAGCACAATGAGTTGCGCCGCCACGGAGACGAACGACGAGAGTGTCTCTAGGCGATCGTCGGGAATCTCAGCGAAGTAGCGCAGGAACTCATCGGCAAACCCTGCGAGCGGCACCCGGCGTACATCCAACTCATCACGCTCAATGAGAGCGAGCAGCAATCCATATGGACCGCTGAACTCCCCAAGCGCTACGTAAGAGCGTGTACGCCCAAAGAGTCCGCCTTGCTCTCGGCGAAAGATGACCCCCTCGATATCGGGGACCGATGGATCAGGGAGTTCAAACCCCTCAGCGATGCCGCGAACGCTCATCGCGTCACGCCACTATCAAGGTCAAGGAGCAGGCGAACGCGCGCCTGCATTCCGGTTGATTTCGGTTGCAACGACGTACGCGATTCCTGACGCGCAAGCTCGTGCAAGATCGCGATCGTGCCCCGCGGGGCCCCGAGCTTCACTGCGAGCGTCGGTGCAGCGGAGGCGTGGCGGCGGAGGGTTTGTCGTGAGTGGGCGAACGGGCCGCGTGCACGCCCTGTCACGGGTGAGCCCTCGAGCACGTGCAGAACACGTGGCAGAAGGCCAACGTGTCCCTTAGGTAGGTCGTGGAGGAGCGCTGCGAGTTGATCATCCCCCTTCGCACCGAGACGTCGAAGGCTGGCTGCGGTGCGCGTGGCTGAGGCCTGGTCTGCGGGATGCGCAGCGGCGAAGGCGCGCCGGGCTCGCAGGGTTGCTCGTAAAGCACGGAGGTGCGCGTCACCCTCTGCTCCGACAGGGGCAACGAGACCGAAGCGAGCTACCTGCTGGCGGCCGACCGCCTGAAGGTGCGAAAGCACCTGCAGAAGTCGGTGGGCACGGATTGCAAAATTCACACCCGAATCCTACCGCCTCGCGGGCTGCCTAGGCCCTCGGGTGTGCCTTGCGATACGAATCCCGCACGTGGCTCCCGAGGAGGTGCGTGTAGAGCTGGGTCGTTGCGATATCGGCATGGCCGAGAAGCTCCTGTACGACGCGGAGATCTGCCCCTCCATCGAGGAGGTGCGTTGCAAACGAGTGGCGCAGCGTGTGGGGGTGGATCTCGCGTCCAAGGCTTGCCGCCACGGCAGCGGTCCGAATCGCAGACCAGGCCGACTCCCTCCGAAGCCGCACGCCACCACGCGCCAAGAGGAGCGCCTTCGGTTCTGGGGCAGAGCCGCTGGCACGGCTCGGTGCCTGCTGATGAACCTCGCGCCAGTGACCACGGTAGGCCTGGATCGCATCCAGGGCTGGCTCGCCGATGGGGACGATGCGCTCCCGCCGGCCCTTGCCAAAGAGCCTCACGGATCCGTCATCCAGGTCCACAGAATCTAGGTCCAGATCGACGATCTCACTGACGCGACCACCCGATCCGTAGAGAAGCTCACCGAGTGCGCGGTTGCGCGCCGCGTTTGCACGTGAGAGGTCGCTCTCATCGGTGGAAGTACCGAGCGCCGTCAGTAGACGCTCAACCTCTTCTACGCCCAACACCGTTGGCAGGGTGCGGCGTGACCGGGGAAGATCGATCTCATCGCTGATTGACCGCGCAATGATCCCTTCGCCTTCAGCGAATCGGTAGAGGACGCGCAGTGCTGCAGCGCGTCGCCGCATGGTGGAGAGCGCATTGCCGGGCTGGGCGATCCACTCCTGCGCAGCCTTGGCCGAGCTCTTCCAGGTGCCGCTGGCACCGAGCGATTCAGCAAACGATTGATAGTCCCCACGGTAGGCGGCGAGGGTGCGCGGAGCGAGGTTGCGCTCTACCCCGAGATAGAGGATGCAAGAGTCAATCAGGCGATCAATCTCGCCCCGTGACGCCGTGGGCATTAGCGGCCGCGACGTGCGTTGGCCAAGAGTTCGTTGGCGGCCGCGGTTGCGCCGCTACCCGCCCCTTCGCCGGCCAACATCGCGGCAAGCTCTACCACCCGCTCCTCGTCGCTCAGCCGCTCGACCTGTGTGAGGGTACGGCCATCTACCTCCCGCTTCGAGACGCGCAGATGGATGTCGGCCTGCGCGGCAACCTGCGGCAAGTGCGTGACGCAGAGCACCTGGTGCTGCGCGGAGATGCGGCGCAGGCTTCGACCGAGGGTCTCCCCCGCCCGTCCGCCGAGTCCAGCATCAATCTCGTCGAAGACAAGGGTGCGCCCCTCGCTCGCATCGCTGAGCGCCTCTTCAATGGCGAGTGAGACGCGACTCAACTCGCCGCCTGAGGCGATCTTGGCGATTGGCGCCGCCGGTTCACCCGCATTCGGGGCGAACATGAACGAGACCTCGTCTCCGCCCCCTTGATCAACCGCGCATGGCTTCCCTTCAACAAGTGGATCGCCCTCTACGCCACCTCGGGGCGCGAGCGGGATCGCGAAGCTTGCTGGGAGATCGAGTGCAGTCAACGCCGCATTCACCGCCGTCGAGAGCGTGGTGGCACCCGCTCGCCTCACTGTTCTGAGTGCAGTGGCAGCCTCGCCAATGCGTGCGTTCAGCGTCGTTAGCTGCTGGGTGATCTCGGCGCGACGCTCCTCTGCGCCATCGAGTCGCGCAACCTCATCCCGTGCGCGGGCGAGTGCCACGAGGAGTCCCGCCTCATCGGTGCGGAAGCGTCGCTGAAGTGCAAGCAAGAGCGCCAGGCGATCCTCAAGCTCGCCCAGGCTGCGCGCACCGCCGGCGAACGGTGTGAGTCCGGACGCTTCACGACCGAGGTCATCAATTTCAATGGAGAGTGCGCTCACCCGCTCTTGCAACGAGGTAGCATCGCCGTCCAGGCGGGCCAGCTCCCGCGCGATCCGCTCGGCACTCGCCACTCGGGCGCGCAAGCCGCTGCGATCCTCGTTCAGCGCCTCTCGCAGCTCGTCTTGCAAAGCGGCGATACGTTCGCTGTTCGAGGCGCGGCGCAACTCTTCCTTAAGTTCCGCCTCTTCGCCTTCGCGAACCGCGGCCGCCTCAAGGTCGTCTCGCTCCGTGCGTGCAACTTCGAGCAGGGCGAGGCGTCGCGAATCATCACCCCCAAGCCCTTGGAGTTCCTCAAGTAGCGCGGCGCGCTCCTGAATCAGGTTGGCGACCTCGGCGCGATGCCCCTCAGCCTTGGACCAGCGGTCGAGTAGTTCGCGCTGACGCGCTGGGTCACCAAGGCGCTGCTGATCATGTTGACCGTGGATGTCAATGAGTGGGCCGATCTCACCGGCAAGGCGACCGATGGTTACGAGCTCGTCGTCAATGCGGGCAACGGAGCGCCCCTCGGCGTAGACCTCACGAACGGCGATCTGGTCGCGACCCTGCGCGGAGACCTGAAGATCTACACGAAGACGGTCAGACCCCGCGCGTACAGCACCTGAATCTCCGCGACCACCACGGGCGAGGGCAAGTGCGTCGACTAGAAGTGACTTGCCTGCGCCAGTCTCGCCAGTGAGCACCGTGAGGCCGAGCCCAAACTCAACGCGAACTGCATCAATGATTGCGAGGCCCGCCACGCCAAGCTCGCGAATGTGCGAACCCTTCGGCGCACTCACCGTGGGAGGAGGTCGACCTTCTGGCGGACCAGATCCCAGAATGGGGCGGCGCCCTGCAGCTCAACGAAGTTGATTGACTGTTCTGCTTCGGTCACGGAGACGCGATCACCGATCTTGAGTGGCTGATCGATCCAGCCGTCAATGGAGACCACCGCATCCTCTCCCTGCACAATCGTGCAGGTCACGGTTTGCGTTGCTGAAACGGTGACGGAGCGCAGCGTGGCGAGATAGGCGGCAATCGGTGTCACGATCAAATTGCGACTCGTTGGTTCAAGGATTGGGCCACCTGCCGAGAATGAGTAACCGGTTGAACCGGTCGGCGAGGAGACGATCACACCGTCAGCGATGTAGGTGGCCAAGTGGCTCTCCCCTACGGCGACGTCGAGGCGCAGGACGCGTGGCAGGCGACCACGAGCAACAACCACGTCGTTGAGGGCATCAAGTTGTTCGGTGCGGCCGTCACCATGGTGGATGGTGGCTCGGAGCGCCATGCGTGGCTGCGTCGTCCAACGCTTGGCATGGAGGGCATCAAGGGTCGCCTCAACCTGGAACGCTTCAGCGCGGGCAAGGAACCCGACCTTGCCAAGGTTGACACCGAGGAGCGGGGTGGCGGTGCCGGCAACAGCAGAGGCGGCACGCAGGAAGGTGCCATCACCACCAAAAGAGATCAGTACCTCAGAGCCAGGGAGCGCTGCCCGCACGGCGGCCACATCTTCGGCGGCGTGCCCCCAGCACTCAACACCATTCGCGGCGCACCAGCCGGCGGCCTCGTCCCATGCCTCTTGGGCAAGGTCATTGGTCGGGTTGTAGACAAATCCGAAGCGGCGCATGCCCACATCATCGCACATGGGAATCAGCGTTCGCGTTCCCCGCAGGTGCCTGCTGGGCACGGTGAGCCGAGGGGATTACTGCTTCCGCGCGCTCCAGGCGGCTCGAATACGGCGCTCAATCCCAGCTTCGTCAAGGCCGATCAGCGTGCGGAGGGCGGCAACGCTGCCATGGTCGACGAAACTGCCGGCGGGGATGCCGATCGTAGCGATAGACGCCTTGATCCGACGCCCGGTAGCCGCCTCGTGTGCCGCCAACGACTCCACAACGGCACCGCCAAAGCCACCAGCCTCAACGCTCTCTTCGACCGTCACGATCAAGTCAGCGCTCTCGCCGTAGCGCCGCACCGCGGTGTGGTCGAGAGGACTCGCCCAGATGGCGTTCACCAGTGCAACAGAGATGCCCTCGGCGCGTAGTCGCGCGGCGATTGGAGCGACTCGCTGAATGATTGGTCCAAACGCCAGGATGGCGATCTGATTCCCCTCTTCGAGCACCTCTGCAACGCCGACCGGCAGGATCTTTGGAGCTGCCTCAGGAACGCCAACCACGCTGTCGCGTGGGTAGTGCAGGGCAAACGGATGATCTTGAGCCAGCGCGGTACGAACGAGCGAGCGAAGCTCCTGCTCATCTTTTGGCGAGGCGATGAGCAGTCGCGGGATCTGGCGTTGAGCGGTAAGCATGAACATCCCCTGATGGCTGGTGCCGTCTTCGCCAACCAGTCCGGCGCGATCCACACCGATCAGCACCGGCTGATCGTTCTGACAGACGTCGTGCACGATCTGGTCCCACGCGCGCTGCAGGAAGGTCGAATAGATCGCAACGACCGGGCGACCGCCACCCATGGCGATGCCAGTCGCCGCAGCAACCGCGTGCTGCTCGGCAATACCAACGTCATAGAAGCGATCTGGATAGGCCGCAGCGAACTTGTCGAGCCCCGTGCCGGTTGGCATACCTGCGGTAATCGCAACAATGCGTTGGTCGGTCGCAGCGGCGGCAACCACCTCAGCCGCGAAGAAGGCGGTGTAGTTCGGCACCTTGGCGGGTGTTGCGATCGGATCGGCACCCGCCTTGCCGTAGCTATCGGTAGCGCCGACCGCCATCTTTGGGAGCGCGGCGCCGTGGAACGTAATCGGATCCGCCTCCGCTGGGCGATAGCCGCGACCCTTCTGGGTGCGTACGTGCACAATCACTGGCCCATTCATCGTGAATGCTTTAGCGAAAGCCTCTTCGAGTTGTGCGCGATTGTGGCCGTCAAGCACCCCCACGTAGGTGATACCGAGGTCTTCAAAGAGGCGCCCTGGCTCTTGCACGAGCGAAACCACGGAGCGACGCAGGCTCTTCGACCAGGCTGCAAGTTGCGTGCCAATCAGCGGCACGCGAGAGATGGTGCGGTCATACCAACTCTTGCTTTCGCGCCAGCGCCCCGAGAGTTTCACTTTGGAGAGATAGGTGGAGATTGCGCCAACGGTTGGTGAGATAGACATCTCGTTGTCATTGAGCACGATGAGCAGCGGTGTGCCGCGATGGCCAATGTCGTTGAGTGCCTCCAGGCTGAGGCCGCTCATGAGAGCCGCATCGCCCACAACGACGGCGACCTTCTCGTTGCTGCCCCGCACGTCGCGCGCGAGTGCGAGTCCTTGGCCGATGGAGATGCCGGTGCCAGCGTGCCCACCGTCAAACACGTCGTGTGGAGACTCGGTACGGCGCGGGAAGCCACCGATGCCGCCAAGTTGACGGAGTGTGCCGAACCGCGCAAGGCGACCGGTGAGCAGCTTGTGCGGGTAGGC
>CANKMK010000033.1 GCA_947483025.1 Chloroflexota bacterium
AGGCCAGACTCGCGAATCCATTCCAGACCGGTGAGCTCGCCGTTGCCATTGAGGCGATGGGTGCCTGCAAAGAGTGGGTGCCCCATCTCTGCAGCGGCGCGCGGAAGGATGGCGGTCACGCCCGTTCGCACCGGTCCGCGACCACGCTGCAACTCGCCCTCGCCCGCGATGACGGTCGTGGCGGCGACTCGAACGCCTCCCACGTCGGTGATCCCATCGGTTGGACCCGCGGCAAAGCGGCCGATGTGAATCCCTAGGTCGCTGGTGCGGGTCGCTCGCGGCATAGGGGTAGTGTGCCATCCCCTCTACACTCTCTCTATGTTGCCGCCGCAGAACCCCAATCACCGCTCCTCAAGGGAGCGCATGCCATTTCGACATATCGGTTCAACGATCTTGCTGGCGACCTCCTTCATCCTTGCCGCTGGCGCGCTCGTCACCTGGTCGATCGACCAGCAGATTGGGCCGTGGGCACCGAACGGCGTCGAGATCACCACAGAGGATCCCTCCTCGGAATCCAGCGGTTCACCCAGCCCAGTGGTTGATCCCTCAGATCCCTCCGAGCGTTCACGCACCACGCCGCCACCACTCCCGCCAGTTGACCCGAAGCTGATCGTTCCGTCGGTCGCAGGCGACCCGGTCCGCGTCTTGGTGAGCGGTGTCTGGATTAACCTTCCTGTGGTGCGACCGCCACTCGAAGGCGATGGCTCACCGCGTTTCCCGTGGTGCCGCGTTGCCGAGTGGATGCCGAGCAAGGGGAAGCCCGATGGCAAGACCGGCATTCTCTTTATCTACGCGCATGGTCGCTATTGGGAGTTCGGTGGGCTTCTCGACAAAACCCCAAAGCAGATGCTCGGACAAATCATTGAAGTTGACCTGATGCCAAAGGTTGCGGGGCAGACGTTGATGCGACTCCGATATCGCGTGACGGAGGTCCGAAAGGGAATCACCTCATGGGCCGAGATTGCCGATGTGCCAAACGGACGCGTGGTGTTGCAAACCTCTGAAACGGATCGGCACGATGGTACGAAGATGGTGGTGATCGGCAAGTACATCGACACCACCACCTCCACACGACCGATGCCCGTAGCAAAGCCACAAATCTGCGAATAGCCTGATGCAGGGCAACCCGAGCACAACGGAGTTTCGCCCCGACATCGAGGGGCTCCGCGGCATCTCCATCCTGCTGGTGCTCCTCTTTCATGCAGGGCTGCCGTGGGTTCCCGGTGGATTCGTTGGAGTGGATGTCTTCTTTGTCATCAGCGGGTTCCTGATCACCGGGAAGCTGTGGCGCGAATCACAGGCGGCTGGCGGCCTGAACATCACCAGGTTCTATGCCTGGCGAATTCGCCGACTGCTTCCAGCCGCACTCGTTTCCGTGGCACTCATTGCGTTGGTTGGCCTGTTGCTCGTCGCACCACTCGATCGTGGCGAGATGGCCGTTGATGGCGCCGCATCGGCACTCTCACTGGCGAACATGCGCTTCATTGGATCGGTGGACTACTTCGCGCCAACCTCGAGCCCCTCACCGTTCTTGCACTTCTGGTCACTGAGCGTCGAGGAGCAGTTCTACCTCGTTTGGCCGGCGCTCATCCTGCTCCTCACCTGGCGCGGTGGTGGCCGGCGTCGTGTGCTCCTTGCGCTGTTCGCCGCCGTGGTCGCGTCGTTCGCCCTCAGCCTCTGGCTGACCGATGCCTCACCAGCGCGCGCCTTCTACCTCCTGCCAACGCGCGTATGGCAACTTGGCGCGGGAGGCCTCTTGGCACTCTTGCTTGTTGCGGGCACCTCACGACGCGCCGGACTCATCGCGTGGGCTGGGCTCGGCGCCATTCTTCTTGCGGGCGCAATGCTCACCGCCGAGATGCCGTACCCAGGGCTCGCAGCACTCCTCCCCACACTCGGCGCGGTTGCCCTGCTCTACGGTGGCGCTGCACCGAGCGGTCCACTTCGAGCGCTCACGTCGGCGCCGCTACGGTTCCTGGGCAAGATCAGCTACTCGCTCTATCTGTGGCATTGGCCACTTCTGGTGCTCCCGCTCCTTTGGCTTGAGCGCGCGCTCGCACCGATCGAAGTTGCTGCTGCGGTGGCCGCCTCGATCGCCGTCGCCTGGCTCAGCTGGCGCTTCGTTGAGCAGCCGTTCCGCTACGGAGCCGCCTCGCGCAGTGCCACCTCATGGAGCGCCATTCGCATCGGCGTCGCTGGGATTCTCACCGTCGCCCTCTTCACGCAGGGACTCTCTGCGGGTCTCGCCGCAGTCGACACCCCACCGATCGTGCGCCCGACGCCATCGGGTTCACCAGCGGCGAGCGGTGGACCGATCGCCCTGCCGGCTGACCTAACGCCATCACTCAGCAGCGCTCGAAAAGATGAGGAGCGACTGCGAGGCGACGGCTGCCTCGCCTTCGAGCGCGTTACGGTTCCGCCCGACTGTGCGTACGGCGTTGCAGGCGCACCGATCACCATCGCTCTCGTTGGTGACTCACACGCAGCACACTGGTTCCCCGCCATTGAGGCGGTGGCGCTGGAGCGCGGATGGAGGCTGGTCACCTTCGTGAAGGTCTCCTGTTCATTTACGACGCTCGCGCAACGCAACCTTGCGTTGAAGCGCGAGTACCGCGAATGCACGGCATTCAACGAGGCGACGATCGCCCGTATCACCGAGTTGCAGCCGGCACTGACGATCGTCGTCAATCGACGAACCTTCCGGCCGATCAGCGGCGGAGAGACTCCAGAGCTCGCGGGTGCCGCCTTCGGCGAGATGGTCGCGCGCCTCCCTGGGGCCACCGCAATCATCGTGGACACGCCTGATCCAGGCTTTGACGTGCCCGCCTGCCTCTCCAAGCATCCGAGCGACATTCAACGGTGCGCGTTTACCGAAGATGCTTCCGACAATCAATCGATCGGCGTTGCGGAACGGATCGCCGCGGCAGCCGCAGGGGCGCAGCTCATAGATCTGACTGAATCCATCTGCACGACATGGCCCTGCTCGCCAATTCAAGGATCGATTCTGCTCTTCCGCGACGAGGACCATATGACAGAGACGTTCTCGCGAAGCCTCGCCGCTCGGCTCGAAGTAGAGATCGCGAAGCTGCTACCGCGCTAGCGCTGCGCTCGCTCCGCCGCGTAGAGCATGATCGCGGATGCCACTGCAAGGTTGAGACTCTCGGCGGTTCCGAGCATCGGAATCAGTGCCGCACTGGCACAGGCGCTGCGCAGGTTGGCACTCAAGCCATCGGCCTCGGTGCCAATCACAATCACCGTTGGTGATGTGTATGAAATCTCGGTGTAATCGGATGCTCCGTCGAGTGCGGTGGCGACGGTGCTCCCTGGCCAACGCTTGAGCAGCGCGACCGCCTCTTCGTGTGTCGCGCGATAGATCGGCACCGTAAAGATGGAACCCATCGTGGCGCGCACGGTTTCAATGGAGTACGGGTCACACGTGTTGCCGACGAGGATCACGCCCCCAGCTGCGCAGGCATCGGCGCTGCGAATGGCGCTTCCAAGATTCCCTGGATCACGCGGTGCCTCCAGCATGAGCCAGCGCGCCGCACGCTGTGGGTTGAGCGTGGTGACGGATTGGGCCTCTGGCGCTGGGTCGGCATAGACGGCGAGCTGTTCCTGTGGGTTGTCACGACCGGTGATCTTGGCGAGCACCTCGGTGGTGACCGAGAGGGACTCGCGTGCGTGGCTTGCTCCGCCGTCGATCGGCGCGCGAAGTGGGCCAGCGGTCAGCAGCATCTCTGGGATCCATCCCGCAGCAGTGGCGGTGGCAATCGTGCGCTCACCCTCGGCCAGGAAGAGGCGCTGCTCGTCGCGACCCTTCGGGGTGCGCAGGGCGCGCAGCCCCTTCACGACGGGGTTGGAGAGACTCTCGATGCGTAGCGGTTGCATGGGGGGAGGATACCCCTAGGGGGCTGCGACGGTTTCGCCAATCACGCGCAGGAGTGAGTCGCTACCGCGCGCATCTTGCGAGAGCTCCCAGATCATGATCCCGCCTGCTACCTGCAGGGCAAGCTCCGTTTTGCGCCGAATCGTTGCTGGTCCGTTGTAGTTCTGCTCCACGCCATTGAAGAGAACTCGGTCACCGTTGGCGGCAGCTGGGTCGTTCGCAAGCAGCGTGCGGTAGGTGGCGTTCCCCGGCCGTCCGTAGAACGGCACGCCGAGGACGAGCTTGTCGGGATGAATCCCTCGGGCAAGCCAGCTCGCGATCGAACGTTCGGCCATCGCATAGGACGAGTGATCACTCCTCGGGCCGTCGTAGGCCATGAGATTGATGAAGTCGAGATGCCCAACGGCATCGGTCGAGATCCCCTCCGCGTCCGTGGCATCGGCGAGCACTGCCGATGTCACGAGCGCCCCCGCTGGGAGTGCCGAACGAAAGGCGATTGCCAGGGCGGCGAAGTGTGCCGACGATGCCCCAGCATTCGGATACTCCCAGTCGATGTCTACCCCATCGAGTTGATAGGTGGCGCAGAACTCTGCGACGCGTTTCGCCAACTTTGTGCGAATTGCCGGATCAGCGGCGAGTGTCTCAAACTCCTTATCCCAGCCCCATCCCCCAACGGCGATCAGCACTTTGACGTCATGTTTCTTCGCCTGTGCGACGACCTTTCGCAAGTGATTTGGCGCGCCGAACGGTCGTGTGGTGCCATTCGCCCGTGGAATCAGGAACGAGTAATTGATGTGGGTCAAGAGTGAGAAGTCGATCGCATCGATGTTCGCGGCTGGCGTCACATAGCCAACAACCTTGAACGGTTGGGTTCGCGCTACCGGGGTCGCGCTTGGCGACGCGGTCGGATCTACCGAAACGGAACAGCCGATGAGCAAGAGTGCAAGGGCAACGGCGCTCCATGTTGCTCGTACCAAACGCGGCAAACGCGGCAAACGCGGCATCAGCGCAGCGTCTTCACGGTGCCAAGTTCGACACGCGGCGAAGTCCCAGCTGGCGCAGACCAGGCGACGAGTGTCACCTTGTAGCTGACCCCTTTGACGAGGCCAGTGATGGTGCACGTAGTGGCGGCTCCTGCCACCTGCGTGACCGCAGTGCCGGCAACGGTGCAGCTGCGCGTCGTTCGACCCTTAGCGGTTGCAGTCGCGATCCAACCGCTTGCCTCGGTGGAATCGGCGGGAAGCACCCAATTGACGCGAATGGTGCCGCGCCCCGCCGTCACGGTTGCATCAACAGGTGCAGCGGGTGCCTGCTTCGCCCAGACGGCGATGCACCGTCCTCCACCGCCGCCTGCAGCGGCGCTTCGCACGCGGGTGGCTGCGTACAGTGTGGCGAACGCACTAGCGGCGAGCGCGTCTGGTTCGATGGCGAGCCCTGTGCCGATCGTTTCATAGCGTTGCGTGATGGGATCCCACAACACAAGGTTCGGCGCGTCGAGCGCGGCGGCCTTGGAGAAGAACCCGCCAACAGCAACCCGTCCATCGGAAAGTTCCGTCATCGCCGAGACCCACGCGGCCCGTCGCGGGTAACTGACGCCGCCACCCAGCGGAATCCAACCACCCGGCGCTACTGGCTCGATCATCTGCACCGCTTCGCCATACCAACCGAGTCCCCGACCGATCAGCGGATGACCAAGGCTGTCCACCACGATGCCCGTTGGTAAATCTGAGAAGAGGCGTGCATCGCCAATCGTGCTCCACGACTTCGCTGTTGGTGACCATGCGGAGATGAGTCCTCCACTCAACCGACCCGCGACGTAGGCCGTGCCGTCGCTGGCGAGTGCGGCGGTGGCTACCTCAGCGCCGACCCCCTTGCCGAGTGCAAGCCATCGCTTGCGAGCTGGGCTCCACACGGCGACGTTGGCCGAGATAACGCCAGGCGAACCGGCAAACCGGCCGGCGACCAAGAGGTTGCCGCTCTCAGCGTCGAGTGAGAGTGCGCGCACCGTAATCCCTTTGCCAGTCAGCCCCTTCCCCACCTTCGACCAGAGGCCTGTCTTCAAATTGAGCTGTGCGAGGCCGACGGCGGCGACGCGACGTGACCCTTTCGTGATCGATGTGAAGGTTCCGGCAACGTAGAGGGTGGTGCGCGTTGCGTCGACGGCGAGCGCGGTAATGGTGGCAACGCGGCCCGCGGAGGTCTTGAATGTTGCGAGTGCCTGCCATGCACTGGTTCGTGGATCGCGCACGGCAAGCCCGGCAACCGTCGTGCCCGCAGCCTTGGTGAGGCCAGCCCCGCCAACGACAAGCCGACCATCCGGAAGCTCAACCATGGCGGTGGTGCTGCCACTCCAGCCCGCCGTTCCACCAAGGGCAATCCAGCGCTCGGTCAGGGCGGCAGCGCTGTCGCTCGGCGTCGGATCGCCGCAGAAGTCGGCGGGGAGCACCACTGGTGGATCTGGTGGCTCTGGATCGCCGGTCGCAGCGGCGGTCAACCGTGGCACGCCGCTCCCATCAGGGGCGGGTTGATCCAACAGCTTTACGAGCTCCATGACCAAGTCGTCGGAGAATGAGTTTGTCGTTGGTGAACCATTCGCCTCCGCGGCGATGGTGATGCCGAGCGCCGGGATTCGCTTCAGCGAGCTCGTCACCCCAGAGAATCCGCCGTTATGCCCGTAGCTCCGTAGCTCACCTAACCAGGTGCGATCAACCTGTGTTCCGTAGTTGTAGAGCCACGAGTTCCACGTTTGATACGCGCTGCCATTCATGGCGATGGTTGCCGGTCCTTCGGTGAGGCGATTCCCCCAGAA
>CANKMK010000034.1 GCA_947483025.1 Chloroflexota bacterium
ATCTTGTCGCCAGAGACGTGCAGGTGTGCACAATGCATCCAGGTGCCCACGAATGGCTTCCCCGTCGCTGCCTCAGACTGCGCAATCTCGTCTTCGTGATGCGGGAAGACCAGGTCAATGCCGCCTGTGTGCAGATCAAATGACTCGCCGAGGTAACGCATGCTCATCGCCGAGCATTCAAGATGCCATCCCGGTCGCCCAGGACCGAGCGGCCCATCCCACGATGGCTCACCGGGCTTTGCCCCCTTCCACAACACAAAGTCGCGGACGTCGTCCTTGCTGTACTCATCGGCCTCAACGCGCTCACCGACGCGCATCGCTTCAGGATCGAGGCGAGCGAGCTTGCCGTAGGCTGGCCACGACGAAATCTTGAAGAAGATCGAGCCGTCTTCCGTGCGATATGCGTGCCCGCGGTCGAGGAGCTGCTGCACGAGGGCGATCTGCTCAGGGATATGTTCTGTTGCACGGGGCATCTCGTCGGGGGTAGCCATGCGCAGGGCGGCCATGTCGGCGCGGAAGACCGCCTCCCAGCGATCGGTGAGCGCACGGATCTCCACACCCTCTGCCGCGGCGGCCCGAATGATCTTGTCGTCGATATCCGTCAGGTTCACCACCCATCGCACTGTGCGGCCACTCGCGCGGAGCCAGCGCACCAGCGTGTCGGCAAAGAGGAAGCTGCGGAAGTTGCCGATGTGAGCGGGACCGTAGATCGTTGGGCCGCAGGAGTAGACGCCGACCTGCGCTGGGTTAACGGGCGTGAAGGGGCGAGTCTCCCCGCTCAGCGTGTCGCGGAACTGTAGGCTCACTCCGAGGTACCCCTTCGCTGCGCTACGAGGATGGCGGCACAGCGAATCGCCTTGCCGGCACCCTCATCGCCAACCAGATTACCTGTCGACGCCTTAGCGCTGACGCGATCAACAGGAATTCCGAGAAGGTTCGCCACATTCGCGCCAATCTCGTCGAGGTGCGGGGCGAGCTTTGGAGCGCTGGCAGTGATCAGGAGATCGACCCAGAGCGGCTGTACGCCGACGGCTGCCGCACGCTGGACGCTCTCGGCGAGGAGCGTGCCGCTCGCAATCCCCTTTGGTGTCGCTTCCGTAGCGGGGAAGAGACGCCCGAGGTCACCAAGCCCCGCGGCACCGATGAGGGCATCTGCAACAGCGTGAAGGACCACGTCGCCGTCGGAGTGCCCGATCAGTGCTGGGCTCTCTGGAAAGGGGCGGCCACCGAGATGCAGGGTGCCGCTCTCGCCGACCGGATGCGCGTCGTCGCCCCACCCAACGCGGATGCGGCTCCCTGGGAGGGAGGAGAGGATTTCGCTGAAGGAGACCGTCGGGTCAGACGGTCGTAGCATTGCCCCAACAGAGAGCAGATCGTCGGGCTCAGTCAACTTGCGTAGACGCGCCGAACCTTGCACCAGCTCAACCGCAACGCCGATCGATTCAAGGATGCTCGTATCGTCGGTCGCGGCAGGATCGCTCGCAAGCGCAGCGGTGAATGCAGCTACATGTTGCGCGGCGATCCCTTGCGGGGTTTGCGCTGAGACAACGCCCGCGCGGTCGACACTCCCTGAACTGTGAGCCGTTGCGGCACCTGCGGCGCTTGGCGCGATGCGCTTCAGGGTGTCGGCGATCGGCATGACCGGCGCTGCGGCCCCGTGCTGTTGGGCAGCAGCCACGACGCGAAGTGTCACATCGGCATCGATGCCAGGGCGGGCTGCGTCGTGAATCAGGAGGACATCACTCACTTCGCCGGGTGCGCGCTGAAGCGCCTTCAGGCCAGCGGCGACCGATGCGGATCGCGTCTCGCCACCAGGAACAACCGCAACAACGGCGCTCGGAACCCACGGGAGGGCGGCGTAGGTGGCGACACGATCTTGTGCGGTGACGACGACGATGCGTCGAACGCCGGCGGTTGCCGCGAACGACTCAAGTGACCAACGCAGTGCCGGCTTTCCAGCAATAGGGATGAGTGACTTGTCGACGCCACCCATGCGGAGGCCAGAGCCTGCCGCAACGACGATGACGTCAAACGTTGGGCCGCTACTCACCGAGCGCCTCGGTGATCGCTTCACGCAGGGTACGAACTGCGATGACCTTCATCCCTTCCGGCATCGGTTCGCTCGCGGCGCCACGTCGCGGAGCGGGAACGATCGCCGTGGTGAATCCGTGACGCGCCGCCTCACGCAGCCGACGCGCAAGCCCAGAGACCTGGCGAAGCTCACCGAGGAGCCCGACCTCACCCACAGCGACGAGTGTGCGATTGATTGGGCGGTCGCTCTGTGACGAGGCGAGTGCGAGTGCGAGCGGCAGATCGAGGGCGGGCTCATCAAGAACGATGCCGCCCACCAAGTTGGCGTAGATGTCGCGGTCACTCAGAGCAATTCCGGCGCGACGCGCGAGCACCGCCGACAAGAGAGAGAGGCGCGCGGTGTCGAGCCCGCGACCAGTGCGCCGCGGTGTGCCATATGCAGTACCGGCGACGAGCGCCTGCACCTCAACCAGCATTGGGCGGCTCCCCTCCAGGAGTGGGGCGACGACTGCTCCAGGCGCGCGTTCGTCGCGATCATCAATAAAGGCGCGGCCTGGGTCTTCGATTCCGGCGAGGCCGCTCTCCCCCATCTCAAGCAACCCAAGCTCATCGGTGGAACCGAAGCGATTCTTTGCGGCACGCAACGTGCGCAGGGTGCCGTGGCGGTCGCCATCCAGCATGATCACTGCGTCGACAAGATGTTCGAGCGTCTTTGGCCCCGCGATGCTCCCCTCTTTGGTGACGTGGCCGACAAGAATCACCGCAGCCCCAGTTGCTCGCGCAACGCCGGCGAGAATCTCCGCACTCCCGCGAACCTGGCCAACGCTGCCCGCGGGCCCCTCTAGTTCGGCGAGTGTTGCGGTCTGAATGGAGTCAACGATCAGCAACGTTGGGCGGCCACTCTGTGTTGCCTCCGCAATGGCACCGACTTCGCTCTCGGCAAGAATCTCAACGGTGTCGGCTGCAACAGTCGCCATGAGGCCAAGCCGTTCAGCGCGGTCGGCGATCTGTGCTGCCGACTCTTCGCCCGACGCATAGAGCACGCGACCACCAGCGAGTGCAATCCCCGCAGCGGCTTGCAACAGCAGCGTGCTCTTGCCGATCCCCGGTTCGCCGCCGAGCAAGATGATGGAGCCAGGCACAGCGCCACCGCCGAGAACACGGTCTAGCTCAGGGACGCCGAGTGGGAGGCGTGGCGCTCGATCGGCACTGGCCGCCCGCAGCGGCTGTGGCTGCACAGGTGCGGCAGCGGTTCTTCCACCTGCGGCGCGAACGCGCGCAGAGGGTCGATCGCGAACCGTCTCAACGAGGGAGTTCCAAGAGCCGCAACTACGGCAGGGATTCTCGAGGGCCGGCGCCTCAAAGGCGCAGGTTTGACAGAGCCAGACGCTCTTACTCTTCGCCATTCGGCGGAGGCGCTAGTCGACTGCGCCGACCGGCTCAGCCGGCACAGCGGCGGGCGAAGCTACCCCCTCTTCGCGAATCATGATGGTGATCGCGCCATCAACGAGATCCACCACATACGATGCGCCGATCGGATCCTCACCCTTGAGGAGGCGCTCGGCGAGCGGATCTTCGATGAGCGACTGAATCGTGCGGCGCAGCGGACGCGCACCATATGAAACGTCATACCCAACCTTGATGAGGTGATCCTTCGCCGCATCGGTGATGACAAGATCGTGCCCCTGCGTGCGCAGCTGCGCCACCACGCGCTTGACGAGCAGGTCGACGATGCGTCGCATCTCCTCTTGGTTTAGCGGGCGGAAGACGATGCGTGAGTCGACGCGATTGAGGAACTCAGGGCGGAACGCCTTCTTCAGCTCCTCGTCGACCTTCTCGCTAATCAACGTGTACTCGTCGGCAGCCCGAGCAGCCTCGCCCTCGCCGCGCGAACGGAAACCGAGCGACGACGGGGTCTGAATCTGTCGCGCACCGAGGTTCGACGTCATGATCAAGATGACGTTGCGGAAGTCGACGCGACGACCCTTCGCATCGGTGAGCTGACCGTCTTCCAAAATCTGCAGCAAGATGTTGAAGACCTCGCTGTGGGCCTTCTCAATCTCATCGAGCAGCACGACTGAGTATGGGCGTCGTCGAATCGCCTCGGTGAGTTGCCCACCATCATCGAAGCCGACGTAGCCTGGAGGTGCGCCAACGAGTCGGCTCGTGTTGTGGCGCTCCATGAATTCGCTCATGTCGATCTTGACGAGCGCATCTTCGGTGCCAAACATAAACTCGGCGAGCGCCTTTGCGAGCTCTGTCTTCCCTACGCCGGTTGGACCAAGGAAGAGGAAGCTGCCGATTGGGCGCTTCGGATCCTTCAGCCCAGCACGTGCGCGACGAACTGCGCGACTCAGTGTCGAAATTGCCTGCTCCTGCCCGACGACGCGGGCGCTCAGGGTCTCTTCCATCTTGAGGAGTCGTGCAGTTTCCGCTTCGGCCAAGCGCATCACTGGGATGCCGGTCCACATGGAGACAACAGCGGCGACCTCCTCTTCGGTTACGACCGGGCGCGTATCTTCGCGCGCTTCAGGTGCGGAAGGCGCGGGAAGGGCGATGGGTGCTTCGGTTGCCGCGATCGGGGCTGCAGCAGGCGCAGTCGAACCTGGGGCAGGCGGAAGATTCAGGCTGAGGCGCCAAGCGCGATCCAGCTCTTCAATGCGGCTCTTTAGTCCTTCGCCCTGGTTGCGCAGTGAGAGGGCGCGATCAAAGGCGCCGGCCGCCTCTGCGTCGCGCTGATCACGCTCCACGGCATCGGCCTCGCGGCGCGCTGAGCGCAAGTCGGCAGGCGGCGACGAGTGTCGCAACATCACGCGGCTCGAGGCTTCATCGATCACGTCAATCGCCTTGTCTGGGAGCTGTCGATCGCTGATGTAGCGAACGGAAAGCTCTACCGCCGAGGCGAGCGCCTCATCAGAGATACGAACCTTATGGTGCGCCTCGTAGCGCGGGCGCAGCCCCTTCAGGATCTCGATCGTCTCATCGGCGGAAGGCTCGGCCACCAACACCTGCGCGAAGCGGCGCTCGAGGGCTGGGTCTTTTTCGATGTGCTTGCGATACTCGTCGAGCGTTGTTGCGCCGATGCACTGGATCTCGCCGCGAGCGAGTGGCGGCTTCAAGATGTTTGCCGCATCGATTGCGCCTTCAGCGGCGCCCGCACCGACCAGCGTGTGTAGCTCGTCAACAAAGAGGATCGCGTCGCGCGAGGCGCGCAACTCTTCGAGCACCTTCTTCAGTCGCTCCTCGAACTCGCCGCGGTACTTGGTACCGGCAACGAGCGAGCCCATGTCGAGGGTGACGACGCGCTTGTCGAGGAGCGGCGCTGGAACGTCGCCCTTCACGATGCGCTGCGCAAGCCCTTCGGCGATCGCCGTCTTGCCGACGCCCGGCTCGCCAATCAGCGCTGGGTTGTTCTTCGTTCGTCGCGCCAGCACCTGAATGACGCGCTCAATCTCCTTCTCGCGACCAATCACTGGGTCGAGGCGTCCGGAGCGAGCTGCATCCGTGAGGTCGATGCCGAGGGCATCGAGGGTTGGGGTCTTCGAGCCGCTGCGGCGCTCGGTTGGCTGGGCTGTAGGAGTGGATGACTGGCTGAGGACGCGCACCACCTCGTGGCGCACCTTCTCGAGGCTGACGCCGAGTGATTCGAGCACGCCGGAGGCGATTCCACCCTCTTCGCGCACGAGGCCGAGGAGGAGGTGCTCGGTGCCGATGTAGTTGTGGCCCAAGCGGCGCGCCTCATCAATGGCGAGTTCGATGACCTTCTTCGCCCGTGGGGTGAGGCCGATTTCACCAACGACGGGTCGCTCGCCACGGCCGATGATGAACTCAACCGCCTGGCGAACCTTGGCTAGCTCGACGTTGAGGTTCTCGAGGACCTTCGCCGCAACGCCTTCGCCCTCGCGGACAAGGCCGAGCAGCAGGTGCTCTGTGCCGATGTAGTTGTGGTTGAAGCGCTGCGCCTCGTCTTGGGCGAGCGTCAGCACCTTGCGGGCGCGATCCGTGAAGCGATCGAAGCGGTCAGCCGTGGCCATGCGCTCCTCCGATCCCCGCTCCCAGGCGTAGGTCGCCAGGCAGTTGTGCGGAGAGGAAGTCTACCACTCCGATTGGGCGCTTCACGAGGGGGCTCAACACCCCCGCGGGACTACGCCTGATCGGCAGGGGCCTCTGGGGCGGCGTCGGCGAGGGCCTCTTCAATGGCCTCCGTCGCGCTCTCGCCGTCATCGGCCTTCTTTGGGGCACGCTTCTTCTTCGTCTCGCCGTCGCTTCCAGCAGCATCATCGGCAGTTTCGGCGATCTTCTCGCGGATTCCGGCGAAGGCTGCCGCGAGCGTGGTGTCGATACCACCCTCTGGCTCCTGTACCGCGTCATCCATAGAGAAGCTTCGCTCTGGTCGAGCTCGACGCGTCTCGCGCTTCGGCTCGGCGGCTGGCGTCTCTCGCACTGGAGTCTCTTCGGCCTGCTTGAGGCTGAGTCCGAGACGGTGTCGCTCAGAGTCAAGGCTGATCACCTTGAGCTTCAGCGTCTGCTCGTCC
>CANKMK010000035.1 GCA_947483025.1 Chloroflexota bacterium
AATGCCGGCACCGAGCGCCATGATCAACGTGCGAATGTTGTCGCTGCCGAGAATCTTGTCGATGCGTGCCTTCTCAACGTTGAGCAGCTTGCCGCGCAGCGGGAAGATCGCTTGGAAGCGTCGATCGCGTCCCTGCTTTGCGGAACCACCGGCCGACTCGCCCTCCACGATGTAGAGCTCTGATTTGGCGGGATCACGCTCTTGGCAGTCGGCGAGCTTTCCTGGGAGTGCGCTTCCCTCGAGGGCGCCCTTGCGCATGACGAGCTCCTTCGCCTTGCGCGCCGCTTCGCGTCCACGCGCAGCGTTGAGTGATTGGCGAATGACCTCTTTGCCGTCAGACGGATTCTCTTCGAGGAACTGCGTGAGGCCCTTGTTGACGGCGGTCTGCACGATGCCCTTGATCTCCGCGGTGCCAAGCTTCGCCTTGGTCTGGCCCTCGAATTGCGGATCAACAAGTTTTACGCTGATCACTGCGGTAAGACCTTCGCGCACATCTTCACCGGTGAGGTTTGGATCGTTATCTTTCATGGCGCCGTTCTTGCGGCCCCACTCATTGAGTGAGCTCGTCAGCGCGGCGCGGAATCCGGTGACGTGCGTTCCGCCATCAACGGTGTTGATGTTGTTCGCAAAGGCGAGCAGTGTCTCCGACCATGAGTCGCTCTGATACTGGAACGCAACTTCAACGCTCGTTGTGCCTTCCATACCTTCGATGTAGACAGGGCGGTCGTGCGTGACCTTTCGCTTGCGATTCAGATGGCGCACAAACGAGACGATGCCACCCTGGAAGTAGAAGGTTGCTTCGCGATCGGCGCGATCATCAATCAGTGTCATCCAGAGACCCTTGTTCAGATACGCAGATTCGCGCAGACGATTCGCAAGCGTCTCAAACGAGTATTCAGTCGTTGAGAACATTTCTGGATCTGGCAGGAAGGTGGTAGTGGTGCCGCGTCGATTTGCGGCGGGATTCCCCTTGATCACCTTGGTGCGCGGGACACCGCGCTCATACTCTTGCGACCAGACAAATCCATCGCGCGCAGACTCAACGCGCAGCTTGATGCTCAGTGCGTTGACGACAGAGACGCCGACGCCGTGAAGTCCGCCAGAAACTTTGTATCCGCCGCCGCCGAATTTTCCGCCGGCGTGCAACACGGTGTGCACCACTTCGAGTGCATCTTTTCCGGTGGCGTGCTTTCCAACTGGAACACCGCGACCGTCATCGGCAACGGTGATGGAGTTATCTTTGTTGATGCGCACCACAATGCGCGTTGCATGCCCGGCCATCGCTTCGTCGACTGAGTTGTCGACCACCTCGTACACAAGGTGATGAAGACCGCGCTCATCGGTAGAGCCGATGTACATGCCGGGACGCTTTCGTACCGCTTCAAGTCCTTCAAGAACCTGAATGCTGGATGCGCCGTATTCGCCGGATGCCTTCTTCGCGCGGCTACCCGATGCGGTTGCGGCGCCCTTCTTCTCGGTCACTCACTCACTCCCTTGATCTGCTCTACGAGCCGATGCAGTTCTTCGTTTGAGTAGTAATCGATCACGATCTGTCCACCCTTGCCAGCAGGCTTCACATGCACCGGAGTGCCGAGATGCCCCTCAAGATCGCGCTGCAGCGCAGCGAGCTCTTCACTTGGCAGTGCGCCAGGCTTTCGCTTCGTGGTGATTGTACCGCGCGCAGCATCGCGAACCGTTGACGCGGCCGCCTCTGCGCCGCGCACAGTGACTGCATCACGAACAAAGGTGCGTGCGAGCCACGCCTGCTCTGATTCTGGGAGGCCAACAAGCGCGCGCGCATGCCCTTCACTGAGTCGCCCCGCGGCAACCTCGGTCTGCACATCGGCAGAGAGATCGAGAAGGCGCAGCGTGTTGGCAACGGTGGTGCGCGCCTTGCCAGCGATCACGGCAATCTGCTCCTGCGTCAACCCGAATTCATCAGCAAGACGGCGGTAAGCGTGTGCTGTTTCAATCGGTGACAGATCACTGCGCTGAACGTTCTCAATGAGTGCGAGTTCAAGTCGTGATTGATTGCCAACAACGCGCACGACCGCGGGAATCGTGCTCTTCCCGGCAAGCTTGGAGGCGCGGAAGCGTCGCTCACCTGCAATCAGCGTGTATCCGTTTGCCCCCTCTTCAACAACAACGGGCTGCAGCACGCCGTGCTCACGGATGCTCTCGGCAAGTTGTGCCAATTCAGCGGTCGAGAACTCCGTGCGCGGCTGATACGGGTTCGGTTTGATCTTGCTGAGAGGAATCTCCAGTGCGCCGGCACGCGTCGCACCAACGGCGCTCGCCGCCTCGGGGATCAGTGCGCCGAGGCCTCGTCCGAGACCAGTCGTCTTCTTCGCCATGCTTCCCCCTTATTACTACCTGGCGCCTACAGGGGTTCCGTTGAACACCCGGGCATCAAATTCCGCTGCAGCCTGTGCGTACGACTCAGCACCCGAGGTGCCTGGCGCGTAGCTTCGAATCGCAATTCCGTGGCTGGGCGCTTCAGCTAAGCGTACCGAACGCGGCACGCGGGCCTTGTAGACCAGTTCACCAAAGTGGCTCTCCACCTCGCGAACCACGTCGCTGCCCAGTTTCGTGCGGGGATCAAGCATGGTCAAGAGGAGGCCATTCACTTGTAGGGCGGGATTGAGGCGCTCACGCACGAGGCGAATCGTGGCCATCAGCTGCGAGAGCCCCTCAAGGGCGTAGTACTCGCACTGCACGGGAACAAGCACGCCGTCAGCGATTGCGAGGGCGCTGACCGTCACCAGGCCGAGCGACGGTGGGGTGTCGACGAGGATCACCTCGGCATCCCCGGCCTGCCTCAGGCCCGCAGCAAGCTGCCGTTCGCCGCTCTCGTCCCCCGTGGCGAGCTCAACGTCGATCCCAGCGAGGTCAGCCGAGCCTGGAATGAGCATGAGGTTCGGAATAGAGGTGGGCTGAGCGAGCTCAACGGCTGGCCGGCGCCCTACGAGGAGGTCGTAGGCGGTTGGCGCTCCCTCAGGGAGGGTGAACCCGAGGCCGCTCGTGAGGTTTCGCTGCGGGTCGAGGTCAACCACGAGCACGCGACGACCTGCGTGAGCGAGCTCGGCGGCGAGGTTGAGCACGGTGGTGGTCTTCCCGACCCCACCCTTCTGGTTCGCACACACGATGATTGGCGCGTGGGATCCGGCAGGGTGCTGGGTGGTGGCATTCACGCTCCTATCGTAGCAGGAGGGGGCTACGGAGGGGTTCTGGGGGCCATGTTTCACGTGGAACAACAGTCCTTCGGTGGGGTGGTGCGCCGTGGCGCCTGCGGGGGTATCCTGAGGGAATGAACAAGCGCCTCGGCTACGTGCTCGGAATCCTGCTCGCCGCCCTCGTCCAGGCGAGGTTCCTCCCTGAGCTTGGACTAGAGCGTGCGGTCAACCTTCCGATCGTGCTTCTGATTGTTACAGCTTCAACTGGCCGGCGCACGTTGGCGCTGGTGGCAGCAACGCTGGCCGGTTTGACCATTGACACGTTGCTCCTGCGACCGCTTGGGTTGACCAGCCTCGCCATGGTCGCTGGCGTGCTGGTCGCGAGCCAAATCCGCGGCGCTGGGGATGCCCTTCTACCCAAGCGCTTCGTTGCGCTCCTCTTTGGACTGGCGGCGAGCAGTGTGACGATCCTCGTGCTCAGCGGCGGCGGGAGCGGGCGCATCGGAGAGAACGCCTTCGCACTCGTCGTAAACCTTTTGGTCGGGGGCGCGCTGGCGGCGTTCGGACAGCGCCGACGCAGGGGCTACCAGTTCGACCAATCGCTCCGCGGGTAGGGCGGCAATATGACGACCCCTCAGGTGTATCCAGGTGGTGGCGGGGTAAGCGACCGAGAGGTTCGTCGACGCCGACCACTCCGATTCTTCTCCGCTGCGCTGATCATCCTTCTGGCATTTGGCGGACTTGGCGGTCGCTTAATGCTCATTCAGTTTGGCGCGTCAGCATCATCGGGCACATTCGGCGTCGTGGCGCGTGGCCATCGCATCGTTGAAGAGCTCATCACACCAGCGCGCGGTCTGGTGTTGGATCGCAGTGGGCGCGTGCTCGCAAAAAACGTTGCGGTGTATGCGGTGCAAATCAGACCAGGCGATCTCTCACTCACCATTCGGGCGCAGGTAGTGAAAACGCTTGGTGAGATTTTGAACATGGATCCCGTGCGAATCACCACACTACTTGACCGTAGCACCGGCTCACTTTGGGAACCGATTCGCATCGCGAACAATGTGAATGAACGCGCAGCTCGGCTCATCAATGAAGAGCGGGCTAGCCTCCCTGGTGTTGAGACAATTGTCGAAGCCCGCCGCGTCTATCCGTACGGAACGCTCATCAGCCATATCGTTGGATATGTTGGCCGCATTGATGGCGTAGAGGCGAGCACACTTGCGCCAGCTGGCTACACCGTTGTTGATTTCATTGGGCGTGCAGGGGTAGAGGCGAGTTATGAAGAGACGCTTCGCGGCACACCAGGCATTCGCCAAGTTGAGGTTGATGCAAAGGGCCGACTCGTACGCATTCTTGGTGTGACGAAGCCGCCAGTGGACGGAGCATCACTAACACTCACAATCGACATTGAGGCACAACAGCGTGCAACAACGGCACTGGAGTGGGGCCTCAAGAGTGCACGTACGAAAGAGGGCGTCGTTGCCTCCATGAATCCACAGAACGGCGAAATCATCGCAATAGCGTCTCTCCCAACCTATGACAACAATGATTTTTCGGCAGGGATCAGCAATGCGAAGTATCAGAAATATCTTGCGAACAAATTCTCACCGCTGTTGAATCACGCGGTTGGCTCGTACTTCCCGCCGGGAAGCACGTACAAACTGGTCACCTACTCCTGCGCACTCAACAACAACCTCGTCACGCCATCAACGCGATTCCAATCTACGGCGTATCTCGAGGTAGATGGCGAAAAGTTTTATGAGTGGAATCGTGCGGGATTCGGCGGTTCTCTGACACCATCTGAAGCGTATTCGTGGAGCTCGAATGTCGTGACATTCCAACTCGCACGACTCATCAAGATCGATCGGCTCTCAACGTGTGGCCGTCAGTGGGGGTTCGGTGCGCCAACCGGCATCGATCTACCGAGCGAGATCTCTGGTCTCGTCCCCGACCAAGCCTGGGCGCGCGCCACCATCAATCGCGGACTCTACAACGCTGAGGTGTTGCAATCGGCGCAGGGCCAAGGATACGACTTGGTAACGCCGATCCAAGTGCTCAATTCGTTTGCCGCACTTGCAAACAGTGGCACGCTGTGGCGGCCGCACGTTGTGCTGCACATTACGTACCCTGATGGAACCATCACACCAATTACCCCGGTGGTGAATGCCGAAGTCGGAATGAAGGAGTCGACCTATCGCGAAATGCGCCTTGCTGGGCGCAAGATGGCGTTGAACCCTGGACCCTCACAAGGAATCTCACGAATGCCACTCTTCGTTTCGGCAAAGAGTGGTACCGCACAGTACGGCGTGCGCGACTACCTTGGCCGACTTCCGTTCCACAACTGGATGGGAGGATTCGTTGCCCCAACCAGCGACTGGTCGAAAACCGATTCGACATTCGCCTACGTTGTCTTCATGCATGGAACGAACACAGCGGGGAATGCGGCGAAAGAGGTAACGAAGTATTACCTGCAACTGCAGTACGACTTGAAGCGCGACTATCGCACCCCAGGGCTCTTGGCGCGCGGGAACTTCTTCGGTGAATAGGCTCGACTCGCCACTCGGCTCCGCCCTTCGTCGCGTCGACTGGATTGCCGCATCGGCGATTGGGTTGCTGGCGCTGACCGGGCTCATCATGGCCTGGCTCAACGCGCGCAGTTACGGCCAAGAGTTGTTCGCACCGAGCTCGCTGCTCGTTCGTTCCCTAACGTGGACGCTCCTCTCGATCGCTGTGTACAGCGTGACAACGCTGGTGAACTGGCGGTGGGTGCGCACCTTTGCGTGGCCGCTCTACGCCGCAAACATCCTGTTGCTCATCGTCACGCTGATCTATGGCGTTGACTCCGGTGGGAACAATCGAGCGATCGCAATCTTCGGCCTCGCCATTCAGTCCAGCGAGCTCAGCAAGATCCTGACCCTCGTTGCGATTTCGACGGCGCTAACCCGAGTCGACCGCGCGAGCGGCGGGCTGCAAGACCTTGTGATGGCCGGTGCCATCGTTGCCCCGCCCTTTCTCCTTGTGGTGGCGCAGCCTGACCTGGGCACCGCGCTGGTCTTGATCGCGGCACTTTTCGGCGCCCTCTATTTGGCCGGCGTTGCGACCCGTTGGGTTGCAGCCCTAGCCAGCCTTGTCGCCGCTGGCGGCGCCATCGCCTGGGCCGTGGCGCTTGCCGAGTATCAGAAGGAGCGGCTCCTCGCCTTCATCGATCCGAACGCGGACCCGGCTGGGCCGAAGTACCAGTTGCTGCGGTCACTGGAAGCGATTCGTGGGGGCGGGCTGTTCGGCGCCGGCGCGGACGGTACCGCGACCTTGACCCCGCTTCCCGTGCAGGAGAGCGACTTCGTCTTTGCGGCCCT
>CANKMK010000036.1 GCA_947483025.1 Chloroflexota bacterium
CCGTTGGGCCCAATCACTGCAACGGACTCACCCGCCTCAACACGAAAATCAACCTCGCGCAGTGCCCAGAACTTACCGCTCTGCGAGTGGCGTCCGTCGCGTAGCACCGTATCGCGCAGCTTGCGCTTCTTGCTGAGTCGCAGGTCGTACTGCACCCCAAGGCCCGAAAGCAGGATTGGCGGCGGCGCAGCGTGCACGCGGGAGCTCTTTCGTTGTGCCATCTAGAGCACCTTCACAAAGAGTGGGGAGACGCGTCGGAAGAAGTAGACCGAGAGCAGGGTGGCCGGAATTGAGGCGAGGGCGAGGATGCCGAGTGCCCCCCACTCCGGGGAGCGACCGTAGTAGAGCGCATCGCGATAGCCCGTAAAGATCCAGGTAAATGGATTGATGTCAACGAAGAAGCCGAACCACGGGTGTCGATCGCCGATCGCACGGAGTGTTTCGATCGGGAAGAGCGCAGGCGAGAGATAGAACCAGATGCGTAGACCATGTGGGATGAAGTTTGAGATGTCGCGGAAGAACACGGCGACCGCACTGAGCGTAATCACTGCGGGAATGGTCCAAAGGAACTGCACCACCGCAACGGGAAGAACCGCAAGGGCCCAGGGGGTGAGTCGATCGGGGTAGAGCAGGTAGAGCGCCGCGAGCGGCACGAGGGCGAAGAGGAAGTTTCCGACGCTTGCAAGCACCGAAGAGGCTGGAAGAACGAGGTGCGGGAAGGCAATCTGGCGCATGACCTGCTCGCGACCGCGTACCGAGGTCGTGGCAGAGGCGAGCGCAGCGGTGAACCACTTCCAGGGAAGGATCGCGGAGCCCAGGAAGAGGAGGACCGCTGGTTGGGCCTGCTGGAAGATGACGGCGACCAGGAGGAAGTAGACAAAGAGCTGGAGGGCGGGGTCAAGGAACCACCAAATGTTGCCGAGCAGAGAGTTGGTCCCCTTGTTTCGGACCTCGGAGATCGTCAGGTACCAAACGAGCCGGCGGCGCTCCACAAGGGAGGTAAGGCTTTCGAGGATGGTGCCGATGCTCCCTCGGCGCGGCCTGCCGACGGTCAGTTCCGTGCTGTGGGTCGTCATGAGAGGGCGAGAATAGCACCCGTCCCCCCTATACTGCCCCTAACCAGGCCCCGACTGAAGGAGGATCACTGAGCATGAACCCGATCGCACGCCTACGCGCCCGAGCCGCCGCCCGATATCAGGCCGCCGACAAAACGGCGCTCACCAACCTCTCATTTGTCGTGGCGATCGCTCTCGCGGGAGCACTCCTCGTTGGCGTTGCCGGCTACTCCGTCTATGACAGCACATGGGCGCCCGCCGTTGAAGTCAACAGCGCCTCCATCAATAAGGCGGAGGCGAAGGCGCGCGCTGAAGTCACCGCGTTCCAGATCGCCCTCCAGGGTTCACGCATTCGCGCCCGCGTTGCCGCTGGCACCATGACGAACAGTGCCGGTGATGCCGCCCTTCAGGCGCTCAACGAGCAGGCACAGGCGATCAGCAACCAGGTCACCACCGATATGGTCGACACACTTCTTATTCGTGACCTCGCCGCAGCAAACGGCATCACCCCTGACCCAGCCGTGTTCGCCACTGAATGGGCGAAAGAGACGACGCTCCCAGAGCTACGACTCTTCCGCCGCATCAGCATCGACGCTGCCGATAATCCGACAACGAAGAGCCCGACCGCTGCCACACGAGCCGCGGCGAAGGCGAAGGCTGAGGCGATCCTTGCTGAGATCAAGGCGGGCGGCGACTTCGCCACGATTGCGAAGCGAGATTCAGACGACTCCTTTGCGGAACTAGGCGGGCTTGTTGGTTGGACCACGCGAGCGGAAGACCCGGCTGAAGACCTCGGCTACGACGCCGCTTGGGCCCTGGTTCCAACAGCCGATGGCGCCACCCTACCTATCACCGATGTGATTGCCCGTTCAGAAGACCAGTTCGTCATCTTCCGCCTGGAGAAGTCCCAGGCCGCGAAGCTCGATCCAGATTTCGAGAAGCAGGTCAGCGACGCTGGGATCGATCGCGGGCTCTACGAGCGCATGACCGAAGAGCGCGCCTTGAAGACCGCTCTGAGTGACAAGATCACCACGCAGCTACTCGCCGGCCCTGTAGAGCAGCGCGAGGTCAGCTACGTCGCGGCAACCATTCCTGAGAAGGATGTTGAGCAAGTGCAGGTCAGCCACGTTCTCTTTAGTCCAAAGGACGATCCAAACACAGCAGGCGACCTCGAAGCTACCGATCCGGCATGGGCCGCCGCCGAGAAAGAGGCGAACGACCTTGTTGCCCGCCTGAAGAGCGGTTCCAGCTTTGAGACCGAGGCGAAGAAGAGCGACGATAAGACCTCTGGCGCCGACGGTGGACTCTTGGCATGGGCACCGAAGGGGACCTACGTTCCAGAGTTCGACACGGCAATTTGGGCCGACGGAGTAAAGCGCAACGACATCCTTGGGCCAATCAAGACCCAGTTCGGGTATCACGTGATCAAGTTCGATGCGCGACGCCCTTCGTTGAAGGATCGCCTCGACGAGCTCGCAACATCACTCGCCGCCGCAGGTGTCGACTTCGAAGAGGCCGCCACCACCGCGACGAACACCATCGAAGAGCTCACCTTTGCGAGCCCAGGCTTTGTGCCGAAGTACACCGTCAACCCAACGCTTGGCACCGTGGTGTGGGGCCTGAAGGCTGGCGGCACGAGCGCCGTTGTCGAAAGCTCCAATACCTACCTCATCGTGCATGTTGATGGAATCGAGACACGAGAGTTGACCGCAGAGCAGACCAAGGGAATCAAGGCGAGCGGCTTCTCAATTTGGCTCGACCTCTATCGCTCCGCGGCGCGCGTAGCGATTGACGGCGCCGTGGTGCAGGAGGCTGGGGCTTCGCCAACTCCGTGACCGCAACGGGGTTCAACGGATCGCTCGACGCACTCATCAGCGCCGCACAAGGTGCGGATGCGAGCCTGAATCCGGCCAACGGCATCACCATCGTTGCCCTGAGCCAATGCGGCGCCACCGCAATCGATACCGCCCGACCGCTGATCGTGCTCCTTGACACAGCACCAAACGAGACACAACTACCGGGCCGGCTCGGCGTGGGCTGGGAGTTGCTCACGCGCCTCTACGGCGCCGAACGATCAGTAACGCTTCTGCCGGGCGGCAGCGCCAGCACGGTCGCCGCCTGCAGCACTGGCGGTGCAGCTGAGAGTCAAGCCATCTACGTTGCTGGGCTCACGCCGCTCGACGCACTCGCGACACCGTGGACAATGCCGTGGCTCAGCGCGCGACTGCGCGCACCCGACGGCTGCCCGTGGGATCGCGAGCAGACCCACTCCTCACTGGCGAAGCACCTCATTGAAGAGGCCTGGGAACTGCACGACGCAATTGCGGCGCTCGAGTCCGCAAGCGAAGCGGAGCGGCCACGGGCAACGGCCGACCTTGCCGAAGAGCTTGGCGACGTGCTCCTGCAGGTGGTGCTGCACTCCCAGATCGCGCAGGAGCGCGGCGACTTCGATCTTGCCGATGTGCAAGATGGGCTCGTGCGCAAGATCGTGCGCCGGCACCCACACGTCTTCGGTGACGCGAGCGCGGCGACGACGCGCGACGTGCAGCGCAACTGGGAGGCGATCAAGGCGGGCGAACGTGCCGCAGCCGGCGAAGGCGAAAAGCCGAAGGGCGCCCTTGATGGGGTGAGCCGCGGACTCCCGGCCCTCTCAGCGAGCCGCGAACTGCAAGACCGCGCCAGCGCCGTTGGATACGACTGGCCAACCCTCGACGGTGTGCGGGCAAAGATCAGCGAAGAGTTGGCAGAGCTCGACGAGGCGCTCGCTGAGGCGGGGCACCCCGACCAGATCACCAGCACCCAAGCGTCAAGCGTTGCGGCGCTGGCGCACGCGCAAGAGGAGCTCGGCGACGTGCTCGCCGTCATCGTGAACCTCGGTCGCCGGAGCGGCATTGACGCTGAGGCGGCACTCCGCGGAGCCAACGATAAGTTCCGACGCCGCTTCGGCGACGTTGAGCGTCGCGCCGCTACTCGCGGAATCTCGCTAAAAGATGCAGACTTCACCACATTAGATGCGCTCTGGGATGAGGCAAAAGCCGCCGAGCGCGAAGCGAAAGGGTAGGGAACCATGAGCAAGGCACGAGCTGACGGGCGCGCCGTAGATCAACTCCGCGATCTAAAGATCGAACTCGGCGTCCAGAAGTGGGCTGAAGGATCCGCCATCATCTCGATCGGCAATACCGTCGTGATCTGCTCCGCCTCCATCGAAGAGCGCGTGCCGCCACACCTTCGCGGCAAGGGGACCGGCTGGGTCACCGCCGAGTACAGCATGCTGCCGCGTGCCACCAACACGCGCTCCGACCGCGAGGCGGTCCGCGGCAAGCTCGGTGGCCGCACCCATGAGATTCAGCGCCTCATTGGCCGTGCCCTGCGCCAGTCTGTTGACCTCACCAAGCTTGGTGAGCGATCGATTCTGATCGACTGCGATGTGCTCGTTGCCGATGGTGGTACCCGCTGCGCCAGCATCACCGGTGGCTGGATCGCTCTGGCCCTCGCCATGCGCGCCAAGAAGCTCGAGGCGCACTTGGTGCGCAACGTTGCGGCCGTTTCGGTTGGCATCGTTGACGGCCAGGCCGTGCTCGACCTGCCGTACGAGGAGGACAGCCGTGCCGATGTCGACCTGAACGTGGTCGCTACCGACGCTGGTCACTATGTAGAGCTGCAGGGAACAGCGGAGCAGGATCCGTTCCATCGCACCGCCCTCGATGAGATGTTGAAGCTCGCCGACGCTGGGATCGCCGACCTCATCACGTTCCAGCGCGACACCCTCGCTCGAGCGTGATCGCGCCGCGACGGCGGCTCCTTGTCGCTACCGGCTCCGCACATAAGCTGATCGAGTTGCAGCGTCTCTTTGGCGATCTGCCGATTGACCTGGTGACGCTGCGCGACCTTGGTATCACCGACGAGGCGCCCGAGGACGGCGCGACATTCGAAGAGAACGCGCTACAGAAGGCTCGTTGGTATGCAACGGCTTCGGGCGAGTGGACGCTCGCCGATGACTCTGGTCTTGAGGTAGCGGCGCTGAACGGTGCCCCTGGCGTCTACACGCGTCGCTACGCCGGAGCGAACGCCACCGACGTACAGAACTACGAGAAGCTCCTCGCCGCAACAGTGGGTGTTGCCGACCGATCGGCGCGCTTTGTCTGCACCATGGCGCTGATCGACCCCGCCAACGGCTCAGAGCGCACCTTCCGTGGCGAGTGCCCTGGAGCTCTTACGACAGCACCACGAGGGGAGTTCGGCTTCGGCTACGACCCGATCTTCGAGGTGGATGGCCGGACGATGGCGGAACGTGCACCTGCAGAGAAAGATGCGTTGAGCCACCGCGGTCGCGCCGCCGCCCTCGTTGCTGCTGCGCTCAGGAGTGAGCTGCAGCCTTAGGGAACGGTGGGGGTCGGCGTCTCCGTCGGCGTCGGTGTTGGCTCTGTTGTTGGACTCGGTGAGGCGCTCTCCGGCGGCGCCGTTGGATCTGGCGTTGGGGTGTAGCGCGGCAGTGGGAGCCCAGCGTCGCACGAGGCCAAGGTTGGGAACGGGTGAGTCAGCGCCGGCGTCGGCGTCGCTGTTGGCGTGGGCGAAGCGCCACTCGCCAGCGGCGCAGGCGTGAAGGTGGCCTCACTACCGAGCTTTGGCTCGTTCGCCGCTGCGGGGAATCCCCACGGTCGAGTTCCAGGGGTAGGGAAGAGGCGTGCGGCAAGCAGCGACATCCGCGTTTCATTGAAGAAGACGACGGAGCCGAACGGGCTGTACTCACCCTTATGTCGGTAGCGCAGGATCGTGTCCCCAGGCTCAATGACCGCGCGCACGATCTTCGTCGTATCGAATGAGCCGGCCGCCTCGGCGAGCACTGGGATCAGCGCTGGATTGAGGTCGGTTCGCACCCCGTCGCCGATCACGTCGAGAAGTGAGAGGGCGTTGCCAACGAAGTTGCCACTGCGGGCCAACTCGTCGCGGGCCGCTAAGAGGATCTCGATCTGTCGCGGGCCGCGCGACATGTCGTCGGTGCCGGGCGCCTTACGAATGCGCGCGTAGGCGAGGGCGCACTCGCCACTCATGTGCCAGTTCCCAGCAGGGAGTCGTGCTCCATCCATGTTGGTGCGATACGTAACGTCAACGATCGTCCGGCGAATGGTTAGGTCGACGCCGCCGAGCTGATCGATGATCTTGACGAAGGTTGGAATCACCACAACGGCGGTGGCATCAATCTTGACGTTGAACATGGTGCCGAGCGCGGTGCTCAGTGCAACGGCTGGGCCTTCAGGGAACTTCTTCGGATAGCGCAGCGCGTACGACCAGAGCGAGTTGATCTTCGGCCCAAAGATGTCGCCATTGCCAAGGGGCACGTTCACCAGGTCGCG
>CANKMK010000037.1 GCA_947483025.1 Chloroflexota bacterium
ACCTCGACCACACCCGCATGACCTCGCGCCGCCTCTCCTACATCCTGCAGCAGCAGGTGCACCTCTACACCCCCGAGGCGAACAAGCTGCGCGACGAGATCGATCTCTACGTTGAGGCGGAGCGCCAGATTGAGGGCGAGATGGCCCGGCGGAAGATCCGCGCCTAACCCCTAGCCGTTCGCGGCGGGAGCAAAGGTCACGCCACTCCCCGGCTGGTCATCCTTCAGTGTCCAGCGGCACTCCTCGTCGAGTTCGAGGCCTGTGAACGGATCACCAATGAGGCCGATCGGCCCGTCGAGGTCGAGGAACTCTGCTGCCCCCGCAACGGCGGCGGCTCCGGCAGTGCCGAGCTTCGTCTCCACCATGGAGCCGAACATGCGACGGAGGCCGAGCGCCTCAGCCTGACGGAAGCCACGCAGTGATGGGCCGAGTCCGCCGATCTTGACCTGCTTCAGGTTCACACCATCGACGAGTCCAACCAGCTCTGCGATGTCGTCGTATTCAATGCAGTCCTCGTCGGCGATCACCGGGATCTCGGTTGCCACGGCGAGTGCCGCCATGTTCTTGATCTTTCCTGGCTGGAGCGGCTGCTCGAGCAGCTCAACATTGCTGCGCTCAATGAGTGGCAGGAGCTGAAGCGCTCGCTCCAGACTCCAACCGCAGTTCGCATCGAGGCGCAGTGGGCCGTGATAGACCTCGCGCACGCGACGCAGTAGCTCCTCTTCGCCGCCGAGGCCAACCTTCAACTTGAGGCTCGGATACTTCGTTGCGGCGGCGGCGCGCTCCACCATTGTGTCAATCGGCGCAATGCCGATCGTGAGGTTCGTGTGCCCGATGGACTCTGGTGCGCCAAGGAATCGGCGCAGCGAGGTGTTGGCTGATCGCGCGAGCAGATCTTGCAGTGCCTGCTCAATCGCTGACTTGGCGGCACCGTGATGACCGAGAGCAAGATCCATGGCGGCGCTCATCGGCGCGAGTGCATCGGCGGAGCGGCCGCTGATCCCCGACAAGCCGCGCGCCGCCGCGTAGCCAGTACTAGTTGCTGCACCGCCTGCCTCTGCGAGCGCTACTTCGATTGCCGGCAGCGCTACCGAGAAGAGGAGTGGGGCAACAGCGGCGATCGTCTCTGGAGTGTCGCCGTAATACGGATCGGCGCAGCCCTCCCCCCAGCCTTCAAGGCCGGTAGCGCGATCGGTGATGTGCACGAATGCGGTGCGCGAGCTCTCCTCGTTTGGATCGGGTCGCGCGATGCGGAACGGCACCAGATACGGGATGTCCCACATGAATACCTGGACGTCGAGGCCGCCCGCGCTGAATGCGGCGAGGCGCGAGTGCGTTGGGGCTACGGCCACACGCCACCCTCTGGATCGCCACCGAGCGCCAGGAGCGGATCGCCGTTGTTCATAGCGAGGGTGGTGACCAAGAAGATCACCACGCCATCGATTGGTGCCGTTGGTGTTTGCAACACGTCGCCGAAGACGCCCTGCACCTCGCCGAGCTTCTCGCCCTTCTTCACGACAGAGCCGACGCCAACCGCTGGATGCCAGTAGCCAGCGACATCGGCAGGGATCTCGGCACGCAGCCACGCCTCGCTGTTGAGGCGAGTACTCGCGCCAGGCTTGAGCGGTCCTACCTCGCGTTCGATTGGGCTCTGCGGAAAGCTGCCCATCCCCATCTCGGCGATCACGCCGCGAACGCCGGCGGCATGGCGCGCCACAAACTCGGGCTCCACGTGCCCCTGCCCACCGAACTCACAGAGAATGCCGATCGCACCGAGCTGTTCGGCGGTCGAGGTGGTGGTGCCAGGGCTGGCGCCAATCAGCAGCCACTCCGCGCCAACGGCGCGGCCGAGCGCCACGGCGCGTGCATCGCGCGCAACATCGCCCGTCTGCTCAATCCCCACGAAGGGCGAGAGTGCCTCGTTGATGTCGCCCGCGTGCAGGTCCAAGTAGACGTCGGCGCCGGTCATGAGCTGCGTGGCAATGGCGTGGGCGATCCGCTCGCTCGCACTCCCCGTCGCCGAGCCCGGATAGACGCGGTTCAGGTTCTTGCCGTCTTGTGGGTTCACGTAGATCGAGCGCGCCTTGAAGGCGGCAGGGCTCGTGGCGAGCGTGGCGATGATCGAGCCCTTCAGGTCGCTGAGCGTCGTAGGGTCACCAGCCTCGGCCGAGAGAAGGAGTGAGCGCAGCGCCGCAGGACCGGTGTACTCGCCGCCATGAATTCCTGCGGTGATGGCGAGGCGTGGGCCTGGCTTGCCGCCGTTGATCACCACGACGGGAATCTGCGTCTGCTCGCCTGGTGCCGTCTCCACGGCGAGCCAGCCCGTGGCGCGACTTCCAGGGGCGGCGATTGCGGTACCGAGTTGCACGTTCATGCGCGCATCATGACAGGGGGGAACGGCTAATGGCGCGCACGTCTGCAGTTAAGCGATTGGGGGAGAAGTTAGCGGGCAGGACCCAGACGTGGAACGTTGGATGATGCCAGGCGCTCCTCGAAGCGGCGTGCTGCGGCGTCGAGCTTCTCAAGATGCTCATGGAGGCGCTGGCGCGCCTGCTCGGCGGCGGCGTCGAGTCCGCTCAGTTCGAAGATCCCCCAGAAGCGCAGGATCGGCATCAGCACGTCATCGCGATGAACGCGTATATCGTAAATTCCAGCCTTCGCAATATCGGCGGCCTTGCGGAGGAAGTTCGGAATGCCCGCACCCGGCATCTCAAAGGCAAGGACCTCGTCAACGATTGCCCGTACCGCAGCCGATGGTTCGATCTGAAGAGCGGCTTTCAGCATGTCGCGGTAGAAGACCATGTGCAAATTCTCGTCGGCAGCAATGCGGGCCATGATCCGATCCGCCACGGGGTCGTCCGAATAGCGGCCAGTGTTGCGGTGTGCGATGCGCGTCGCCAGCTCCTGGAAGGCCACGTACGCCAGGCCGTGCAGGGTGTCTGGGAATGGATGCTCATAGCCCTTCTCGAGCTGACTCATGCGACCGCGCTCCAAGAGAACCGGATCGATGTTGCGCGTGACGGTGAGGTAGTCGCGCAAGACGATGGCGTGCCGACCCTCTTCTGCCGTCCAGCGACCCACCCAGTTGATCCAAGCGCCGTCGCCAGCGCCGAACATGCCGTGAATGAGGCGGTGATAGCTGGGCAGGTTGTCTTCGGTCAGCAGCCCGATCTCGAACGCGGTCTGCGCCACGCCCGTCAGTCGCGGGTGATCAGGGGTCCAGGGCTCCTTGTCGAAGTCGCGGCCCAAGCGGTACGGGATGTACTCGTGCGGGAACCACTCTTCGGCAACGCCAATGTGGCGATTCAGCAGCCGAGCGGCTTCGGGCTCAAGCTCATGCAGGATCCGTCGATCGAGGGCGGTTCCCTGGCTAGGCTGCTCGTCAGTCATGGTCAAAGTGTAGGCGAGGTCGCCCAAACGGGACGCGGTGCTGTTGGGATACGCCGCAGTTGGGGTAGTGGTAGCGCATACCGGATTCGAACCGGTGGTCTCTGCCTTGAGAGGGCAGTGTCCTAGGCCGCTAGACGAATGCGCCCCGAGTGCGGGCCGTGCCCGGATGCAGATGATACCGATCGGGGCGTGATGCGTCCAACTGAGAGGCGGGGGGTCGTTTTGGACCCTGCGTGTAGGGTAAGTAGATGAAGAGCCGAGTCGCCCTGGTTGCCTCCCTCGCCCTACTGCTGGCTGGCTGCGGCTCGGGGCTCGAGGCGATCCACGGATCGCCCAAGGCGACCCCCACCGACTTCGCTGGTCTAACCAAGCGCTTTGCCAAGTTCAACCTCACCGTCGATACAGTCGTGAGTGGTGATGCCGGCTGCACCGACCAGGGGCTCGCTCCCATGGCGATCTCCTTCACGATCGCGGGCCTTGGCGAGAGCTCCCCACTCCCCGCCCGCCTCTACCGCTTCCGCAACGACGAGTCGTATACCAAGCTGCGCGCCACGGTCGATACCTGCGCTGCGGAGTGGGTCACCGATCCTGCGGGCCTGCTGATGATCGACGCCTCGCCCTACGTGCTGGTGATGGAGGGGGCGACCGACCAGGCCTTCATCGATGCGCTGCGCACATCGCTCTACGACGCAGCGGGGAACTAGACCTCTTCCTTGAGCGTGCGCGGCGAGGTGCCGGCGCTTCGGGGCACTGCCACCTTGTTCGCACCCTTCACGAAGCTTGCCTTGATGGAGTTGGCTGCGGCGATCTCCTGCTCTTCTACTGAAAGGATGCCGTGCCGGCCGAGGGCGGCGAGCTCGTCGCGAATGTAGGTCTGCAGCATCTCGGGGCCGTCGGTGCCAATGACATAACGCACCTTGTTCTTGCGCAGGGCATCGAAGATCTGGCGGAACTCCTCCCAATCCTTCACCACCTGCGTCATCAGGTTTGACGTTGGGCAGATCTCGAGAACGATCTTCCGCTCGGCGAGCGCCTTCAGCGTCTTTGGGTCTTGCGCCGACTTCACGCCGTGGCCGATGCGGTCAGGCTCAAGGTTCTTGATCACGTCGAGCACTTCGCTGACGGGGCCAGACTCACCGGTGTGTACGGTGATGCCGAGGCCGGCCAGCTTGGCGCGACGGAAAAGTTTCTTGTACTCGGCAACTTTAAAGTTATTGGACTCTGGCCCAGCAACGTCGATGCCGACGATGCCGCGGCTCTTCCAGGCGATCGCCTTCTCGACGATGATCTCGTTCTGCGCGTAGGTGAAGCCGCGGTCGAGGCAGAGGATCAGGCCTGGCATCACTGGATACTCCAACGCAGCGCGGTCAGCGCCCCGGATTGCCGCAGCAATGATGTGATCGAGGTCCTGCTCGCCGTTGCGATTGCGCTTCATCGGATTAAAGCGCAGCTCCATGGTGGTGATGTGGTTCTTGCGATAGGCACCAGCGACCACCTCGTACACCGATCGCTCCACGGCGATTGGCGATGACTGAATCAACTCAGTCCAGTGGAAGAGGTCCAGGTAACCGTTGAAGCTGCGGGTGCGCTTGGCCCCCGCGGTGATCATCTTGCGGAAGGCCCAGTAGTCCTTGGATGGAAGTCGAATCCCTTGCGAGTGCGCGATCCCCCACATGATGGCCGGAGTCACAGAGCCACCCAGGTGACAGTGCAACTCAGCCAGCGGAATGCGCGGGCTGAGCGTGGTGATGCGGCTCACGCGCTGGCTCGCTCGGCGCGACGACCGCGCAGTGCAGGCGAGCCGGCTGGCACCTGGTCGCGTGCGTGGTACGAGCTGCGCACCAGCGGCCCCGACTCCACATGCTTGAAGCCGAGCGCCAACGCCTCGTCGCGCATCTCGTCGAACTCGGCTGGCGTGTAGTAGCGCACCAGCGGCAGGTGCTCGGCGGTTGGGCGCAAGTACTGGCCAATCGTCAGCACGTCGCAGTCAACGGCGCGCAGCGCCTGGAACGCTTCGGTCAGTTCGGCGCGCTCCTCACCAAGGCCGACCATCAACGAGCTCTTGGTATGCACGGGGTTGCCAAGTTCTGTTGCCATCTCCTTGGCGCGGCGAATCACCTCAAGCGAGCGCTCCCAGCGGGCGCGCTTGCGCACCGGCTTCTGCAGGCGCTGCACCGTCTCAAGGTTGTGGTCAACGATGTCGGGGGCCGCCTCCATCACGGCACGAAGTGGCGCCTCTCGGCCGTCAAAGTCAGGGATCAGCACCTCCACACCCGTGTCGGGGGCAAGGACTCGGAGCTCGCGAATGGTCGCGGCGAAGATCGCAGCACCACCGTCGGCAAGATCGTCGCGGGCAACGCTCGTCACCACGACGTGATCGAGGTTCAGCGAGGCGAGTGCCTCAGCCACGCGGCGCGGCTCGTCGAGGTCGAGTCCATCGGGGCGGCCGGTCTTCACGGCGCAGAAGCCACAGGCGCGCGTGCAGGTGTCGCCAAGGATCATCACGGTCGCGGTCCCCTGTTCCCAGCACTCGCCGATGTTTGGGCAGTGCGCCTCTTCACAGACGGTGTTCAGGCTCTGCGTGCGCATCAGCGACTGCAGTTCGCGGTAGCGCGCGCCGCCTGGGGCCTTGGAACGAATCCACTCCGGATGCTTCGATG
>CANKMK010000038.1 GCA_947483025.1 Chloroflexota bacterium
GGCGTGATGTGCAGCTTCCCTGCGGTGCGCTGGACCGCATCCTTCACCGCCTTCAGATCCATGCTGAACGGCTCGCCCGTCAAGGGATCAGTGGTTGGCAGTGGTGGATAGGCCGGGCGCTGTTCACGAGCGGGTAGGTCGGGCATGGGGAGAACGGTAGTACATGCACGGGGGGAGCAGGTAGCCTGTACGCATGCTGGAGATTCGACCCGCAACCTTCGAGGAGATCCTGAACTTGCGCCATGAAGTGCTGCGCGCTGGGAGGCCGCTGGAGAGCGCCTACTACCCAGGGGATGAGTCTGGTGCTGGTGCGCACTGGGGCGCCTGGAGCGGCGGCGAGCTGGCCGCCTGCGTTTCGCTCTATACCGTCGAGGGGCCAAGCACCCAGCTCCGTGGCGCGGCAACTGCGCCGCAGTGGCGCAACCGGGGGATCGGCGAGGCGCTGATGCGCACCGCCATCGCCGCCTGGTGGGCCGACACGAGCGCCCCGCGCGACCTCTGGTGCAACGCCCGCGTGGCGGCCATCACCCTCTACGAGCGCCTCGGCTTTATCCCCGAGGGGGAGCGCTTTGAGTTCCCCCAGGTCGGCCCACATCAGCGCATGCGCTGGGTTGCCCCATGATCGGCGCACTGTTTGGCGTGATCGCCGCATTCTCGTGGGGTGGTGGTGACTTCCTGGGCGGACTCGCTAGCCGTCGCCTCCCAACCTTCCTCGTTGTCGCCGCAAGCCAGACGGCAACGCTCGCGCTTCTTGTTCCCGTCGCTCTCATCGCAGGCGGCGTTCCGCCGACTGGCACTGCTCTGCTCACCACGGCGATCGCCGGAATTGTGGGCGGCACCGGTGTGCTCTTGCTCTATCACGGGTTTGCCCACGGGCGCATCTCTATTGTCGCCAGCATCGCCGGCACACTCTCCGCGCTGATTCCTGTTGGTGTCAGCATTGCAGAGGGCGAGGTTCCATCACTCCTTCGGCTCTTCGGATTTTTGACAGCTATCGTTGCAATCATCATTGTTTCGACGAGTTCTGTTGAGCACGCCGTTGCTGGCGAGACGGGCGCGCACGCCGATGCATCGAGTGGCGCGGCGGCTCGCGGTGGTGCAATCTATGGAATCACCGCAGGTATCTGCTTCGCCGGATTTAGCTTGATCTTTTCCCGTGTTGAATCTGATGCAACCGTGTGGCTCATCACCATCCTTCGTATTGCCAGCGTCTCTGCGTTGGCACTGGTCTTCGTTGTGGCTCGCCTCGTCGGCCGTCGGCCACCCGGCGATGAGCCGATTCGCGCCGGCGCAATTCCCGCGGGACTGCTGCCTCGGCTGCGTCTGCTGCTGCTCCTTACCGTGGCAGGCACATGTGAAACGGCGGGGAACCTCTTCTTCTTCCTCTCAAAGGAGGAGAGTGGCGTGGCAGTAGCAGCAGTCTTCACGTCGATTGCGCCGATCACTACGGTGATCTTTGCGGCACTGCTGCTGGGTGAACGTGTCAGCGCGCGCCAAGGGTTGGGGATTGCCCTTGCTGGCGTCGCCACCATCGCCATCGCGCTGGGCGGAGTGGCGTAGACGAACTGTTACAGACCCGCTACTATCGCTCTCCCATGACTGATACATCGCCTGTAGAGCCGACACCCATCGCGATTGACCGCGCCAGCGGCGCGTTGCGCCTGGCTGAGCGAACCATTGCCCTTACAGGAACGGAGCTTCGACTCCTCTCGCTCCTGATCGAGCGACTCGGTGATGCAGTTTCGCATCAAGAGATTCGCGACTACGTGTGGGGCGAGAATTGGGCTGGCGGCGACGAGGCACTGCGCGTTGCCGTCAATCGACTACGAAAGAAGTTTGAGGGGAATCAGCGTCGCCCACAGATCTTGGTGAGTGTTCGTGGCATTGGCTACCGACTGATTGGCACGCGCCAGGCGTAACGCCCGCCTACAGCTGCGCGAAGAGCGGCTTTAGGAACTGGCTCTCGATTACGAGAGCGATGTACGCCACCGGAAGACTGGCAAAGAAGCCGAGTACCGCAGACCATCCAGAGCGTTCTGTGCCGTTGCCGTTTGCGCGCGGTTGCGGAACGATTAAGTAGGTGATGAGGCTGCCGAAGATCACCGTGCCGAGAACGAGGAGTGCTGCAGCCTCGGTGCGCAGGTCCCTTCCGCCGAACACGCCACTGAGGTCAGCGCCACTGCGGAGTGCGCGCTCTACCTGCAGGTCGTAGAGGAGATACGCGATCGTCAAGAGTGCGGCGATTGAGACGTTTGAGAAGACAGCGCGAAAGACCGGTTTCGGTGCGTGCAACAACTGATAGATGCGGCGACCGATAAAGCCGCGCGGGCGGCGTTGCTCAGCCATGCAAGATCTCGATGGTCGGGCGCTTCGGGAGCGTCTCTGGAGTGTGCGCGGCAAAGAGGGCGACGAGCTCAGCAATGCGCGCCACCTCGGCCTCGGTGTTCCAGAAGCCCCAGGAGGTGCGGAGTGCGGCGGCGGAACCTGGGCGACCATCGAGTGGCGGAAGGCTCGGTACGCGGCGGGTGATGGCGAAGGCGCGGCGTGTGAGCTCCTCGACGAGCTGTTCGGGCTTCCAGCCGGCCACGCGGAGGGAGACGATCGTGGCGTGCCCTCCAGCGGGGGCGAGCATCTCCACACCCGGCACGCCGCGCACGGCGGCGTGGAACTCGGCGGCGAGGCGCTGAGCGCGATCGGTCGCCCACGGCAGACCGACCTGCATCGATAGCCAACCCGCCGCACGGGCCGCCCCTGCGAGCGATGGGCGGCTGAACCCAGAGACCTGGTAGCGGCGCGCATCGGACCGGAGGGTGCCCACGCCATTGAGCGGCTGCCCATCGAACGCCATGTACCCGCCAATGATCGGACGGAAGGTGTCGGCGGCGAGCGCCTCGCGCGACACACGAATGCCGGCGAGCCCCTCCACGCCGAGGAGCCACTTCTGCGACGGAAAGGCGAGGAGATCTGGGTTGAGCGCATCGATGTCGTCGCGCAGCGCGCCGACACCTTGAGCGCCATCGAGCACCGTGGTGATGCCCGCCGCACGTGCCGCGGCGAGGAGTGGCGCAACTGGGAGTACGCGTCCGCTAATCCATGAGACGCGCGAGAGAAGAAGGAGCTTCGTTGGTGCGTTCAGGAGTGGAAGAACGCTCGCAACGATCTCATCGTCACTGAGCGGTTGGCTCGCGGCGTTGCAGAGCGAGAGGGTCTGAATGACGACGCCGGTGCGTGACGCAAGGGTCGCCAGGCTGCCGCGAATTGCTGGGTACTCTTCGTCGAAGGTAATGATGCGGTCGCCAGCGCGCCACTCCATGCCAAGAATTGGCCGCAGTACCGACTCGGTGGTGCTGTGCCCAATGGCAACGAGTTCGAGATCGGTGGCGAGCACGCCGGCGAAGACGCCGCGCAACTCGTTGGCGCGCTCCTCAACATCGTCCATGGCATGTTCGGTGGCGCGTCCGGTCTGCAGCTCTTGGTCGTGCACGGCACGCATCGCGGCATCAACTTCGGCAGGCACTGGCCCGTTGCTACCAGCATTCAGATAGATGCTCGCCTCCGTTGAGGGCATCAGCTTCCGAAGCTCTGTGACCTTCTCGTGATCGCTCATTCTGTCTCTCCTGCTGATCCACTAGAGGCGCGGCAACGCGCCTCAATCGCCGAGAGTGACGCTACCTGATCAGGGCCGAGGTCGGTGCGGAAACGCACAATGCGTGGACCGCGAAGGGTGTAGCCCGAGCCACTGCGCTCACTGCGCCGCAACTCGTCAAACGACACCTCGACCACGATGCGCGGCTCAACGCTGCGATAGTTGCCGAGCTGCGCAACAGTGTGCGCCTCGAACCAACGCCCCATCTCGCTCATCTCGTGTTCGCCCAGCTGTGCTGAGGCACGGCCGAGTGTGGTGAGTCGACCAGAGAGATCGTCACGCACGGCAAAGGTCAGCTCCGACAGGAGTGTTCGGCGACGCCCAACGCCGTACTCCACGCCGACCACCACGCAGTCAACGCTATCGATGGGGTGTTTCAACTTGAGCCATGCAGATCCGCGTCGCCCTGGGGCGTAGGCGGCGGTGGTCGACTTCAGCACGATCCCCTCAGAGCCGCGCATGCGCGCGGCAATGAACTCCGCCTCAATCTCTTCGATGCCGTTCACGACGCGCTGCGGTGCTACTCGAATGACGCCACCGCACCGTTCTGTAATGCCAATGGCCGCGAGGGCAGCGTGTCGCTCGTGCAGCGGCGCGCCAATCAGCAGTTCGTCGTTGTGCGCGATGAGGTCAAAGGTGATGAACTGCACAGCGGTCCGCTCACGTTCGTGCAGCGTTGTATTTGCACCGCTCAGTCGCGATTGCACCGCGCTGACCGGGAGCGGGTGGCCTTCGTCAAAGGCAATGATCTCGCCATCAAGCACGAGCGACGTTGGAATTTGTGCTGCCGCGGCGGCGATTTCGGGGAACGCCACGGTGATGTCGTTCGCATCTCGACCGTAGAGGGCGACTTGACCATCGGCAACATGCAGTTGCACGCGGATACCGTCGTACTTGTCTTCCACGGCAATAGCGCCGGCGGCGATCTCGCTCAGGCGCTCCATTGCATCGGCGGCACTTGCGGCTGGTGCGGCGAGCATCGCTGGGATCGGGTGGAAGTAGCGGAGCGTCGCTTCGGCAAGTGCGCCGCGCTTCGCCAGAAGCGCCACGCGGCCAGCATCACCCTCAAGGGTCATCGCCCAACGGACAGTGCTCACTTCGGCAGCGAAGGCTGTTGCGATCGCGTTCTCGAGGAGGCCGTCGCGCAAGCCAATCTGCACGTCGCCAGAAAGCATGCGTACGATATATTTCGCCGCGATGGGTGAGGTGCCGTAGAAGAGCTGCATCAGCAGGTCATGGCGGCGCTGTCCACTGGCGCCGCGGATTGCGGCAAAGGATTCAGGAAGTGAGCGGAGGGTCGGCGCAGAGCCTTCCCCCGTAACGGGCATGACCCCGGTGGCGCTGGCGATGGCGCTGCTGCGCATCTGCGCGTGGCGCTCCTCGCTGGCGGCAGCCTCGCCGGCAATAGGGCGTTCACTTTCGAGAAGCTCCTCTACGGCGAGGCCGATGTCGCCCGTCTCGTCGAGGATCTTTGCGAGTGAGCCGGCCGGCGCTCCCGCCACCTCTTCAACGGCCTTGGCAAGTGCGGGCCATGAGACGGCGCCCGCCTGCGCGGTGCCACGGCTGCCGAGGAGTCGGCAGATCACCTCAAGGTCAACCTCGTCGGCTGAACGAAGTGCATCGGCGAAGAGGCGTGCCTTCTCGGAGGTACGCGAGGCACCTTCGATCTTGCGCGCGAGTTGCATCCAGCTAAGCATCGGGGCGATCGTATACCGTGACCGCGTGGTCGGATCGCAGCGCCAAGGAGGGATCGGCGGACACGAGGCGGTCCTCGTGGGCGAGCACGTTGCGCTGCGCCCACACACCGCCGAGACCCTCCCAGCACTCAAGCGCTGGTATGCCGACCCGGAGCTGGTGCGACTCGCCCGTCACCGCAACGAGCCGCTCAGCGGCGACGAGGTGGAGCGCCTCGTTCGTGACCGCTTCACCACCGCCCAGATGCTCGCCTTCGCCCTCTACGAACGGATCGGCACGGAGGAACGCCTCATTGGCAGCTGCACGCTGGCGAATCTCGATATCGAGAACGGTGCCGCCACCTTTCATCTGATGATCGGCGAACCTGCCGCCCGCGGGCGCGGCCTCGGCAGTGAGGCGACACGACTCGTTGCTCGATTCGCCTTTGAGGCCCTCGGTCTCCATCGCATCAGCCTCACCCTCTTCGCCTTCAACGAGGCGGCGCTGCGCTGCTACACAAAGGCGGGCTTTACCGAAGAGGGGCGCATGCGCGATGCAATCACCCGCGATGGGCGACGCTGGGACGAGATTCAGATGGGGCTCCTCGCAACCGACGCGCCGTAGCGCGCGAGGCTAGGCTCGAAACGCCTTTCGGGCCATGTCGACGAATCGCTCGCGATCCACGCGATAGACC
>CANKMK010000039.1 GCA_947483025.1 Chloroflexota bacterium
GAACAAGGTCAAGATTCACCGTGACCATTTCAGCTTCGTGGCGAATGTACGGCGTAGGGGTGCCCTCTTGGAGCGCGAGGTCGTAGTCAGGGTCAAGCGCACGCCGTAGGTGGTAGATCGCCTGATTGAGCGAGTTGAGTCCAGCTTGGGTCTCTGCATCGGGCCAGAGTGCGTCGATCGCCTCATCGCGCGTTGCGGCGTGCCGCGGTCGTGTGGCGAGATAGTGCAGCAGCGCAACAGAGCGCGGCCGAATGGCGGTCCCCTCAATCGTTCGCCCTGCAACTTCGATACTGAGCGGTCCAAGGTCATGCACGACGGCTACGGGGCTAACGGCGCGCGGTGTGGTGATGTTTACTGGCGCAATCTCCGTGTCGTTCGGCACAGGCCCCAGTACGTGCGGGAGATTGAGGGTCTCTGCAATGAATCGAGGGATCGTCCAGCCCGTCTCGCCGAGCTCGTCGTGCGCAGCGGGGGCGATGAGGAGCCCCTCCTCCCACAGTGTGCGGAGGAGCTCGGGGTCCGCCTCCTCTCCTGCTGGATGCGCGAGGCGAGCGAGGAGCGGCCCACTACCCCCAACAACATCGCGCCGGATGAACTCATCGAGCCCCCTTCGATCTCCGCCTTCGCGCATCTGGTCGAGCCATGTTGCAAGGATGCCGCCGTTCCCCGCTGCTGCCCGCCGCGCCTCTTCAAGGGCGGTTGCCGCCCCACTCCAACCTCGCGCCTCGGCAATCTGTCGTGTCTGCCGCGGTGAGACGCGAAGTGCCGCCGCACCGATATGCATCACCTGGCGCTTTGCACGCGCCGCGATGAGCCGCAACTCTGCAACACGGCGACCAATGAGCGCGACGCGAGATCGATCCGGCGCGCGCTCCGCAAGCGCGCGCAGAAAAGCGAGGCCGTCAGGGGATTCCGCAAGTGCATCTGCATCATCGATGACGAGGATCAGCTCACTGTGCGGCGCTGAAAGATCGGAAATCAAGGCTGCTGCACACACGGTCGCCAGCTGTTGCTGGCGAACCGCTCGGGCAAGGCGCGGTAGACGCACACCGTCGTCTTCATCGGCGGCGAGATGCAGCGCATCGTCTAGACCACGGCTTGCTCGCAACCAGCGCATTGGTCGATCGGCGCGAATCCCCCATGCAGCGACGGCGCTGCTCTTGCCATAGCCAGCACTACCGCAGATCAGTGCAAGCCCTCCATCGGTAAGCGCATCCAGTGCAGCATCAATGCGTGGTCGAGCTGAATGAACACGAGGGTTTCTCATGATCGCGTAGACCTCCCCTTGTGGCCGCCGAAGGCAGCGCCCGCGGGTCGGCTGGGCGGATACTGAATCAGAGTCGCGTACTGCCGACGTATCTGTCGCGCATCACCCGCCGCAGTAGTGCGCGTGCGCCCCTACAATGCCCCCATGAGTAACAAGCACCGCCTGATCATTGACTGCGACACGGGGACCGATGACGCCGTTGCGCTGATGCTCGCTGCGCTACACCCTGATATCGATCTGATTGGTGTAACCACCGTGTTCGGCAACGCACCCCTCTACGCAACAACGACGAACTCGATCTCGGTGCTGGAGCTGATCGGCAAAGGGCACATCCCTGTGCACGCCGGATTCCCGCGACCACTGGTGCGTAAGACGATGCCGTCTGAGCGCTTCTTCAAGACCGATAGCGTGCAGGACCCGCACGGCACCTATCTCGACATTCCGCGTAGCGCGAGCAAGCCAGCCTCTGAGCGTGCGGTGGAGTACCTCATTGAGACGTACCGAAACGCCACGCAGCCGATCACGCTGATGCCGATTGGGCCGCTGACGAACATCGCCGCAGCTGTTGCACTAGAACCGCGCTTCGCCGAGTGGGTGCCGAAGCTGATCATCATGGGTGGCGGTCACGAGGTGCCGAATATCTCGGCGTCGGCGGAGTTCAACATCTGGGCCGACCCCGAAGCTGCTGCGAGCGTCTTCGAAGCGGGCTTCAAGGATGTGCTGATGGTGCCGCTCGACGCAACACATAAGGCGCTCGTTACTGCGAAGGAGTGCGCGGCATTCGGCGCCCTCGGCACACCTGCAGGCATGGCAACCGAGACGGTCATCAAGCGACGCATCGGCAGTTACGAGAGCAGCCAGAAGATGGATGTTCCAGAGTCGGCGCCGGTGCACGATGCGCTCTGCGTAGCGGCACTTGTCGAGCCCGACATCATCACCACGAAGCGTTGCCACGTTGCGGTGGAGACCACCGGCACGCTGACCCTTGGGCGCACTGTTGTCGATACACACCATCGCGGCGGCAAGGAGCCGAACGCCGATGTCGCCTTCGATGCCAACGCCCCGCGATTCATCGCGCTGATGATGGAGATCTTCGGTCAGCGATGAGCGGCCTCGGCGAGGCGGCGCTCCCGGGCGAGGCGGGCCCCAACGACCTTGATGCCGCTGGTGAGGCGGCCCTCGACCAGGCACTCCGTTCGGCTTGGATGCCCGTCTGCCAGAGCGGAGAGCTGACCGACCGCCCACTCCCAATCCGCCTCTCTGGCGAGACGCTGGTCGTTGCCCGTCTTGGTGACACCGTCGCCGCCTTCCCCGACCTCTGCGTCCATCGCGGCACCGCCCTCTCGCTCGGCTGGGTCGACCCAGGCACGAGCCCAGCTCCCGATGGGAGCCCCGCAACGGGCGAGGCCTGCCTCGTCTGCCCGTATCACGGCTGGAGCTACGGTCAGAGCGGCGAGGTGAAGCGCATCCCCGCGGTGCACGGCCGCGCCATCCCGCGTCGTGCACGCATTGAGCGCTACGCCGCGATTGAACACATTGGCCTCGTCTGGGTGCTGCTCGAGCCAGGCCCTGGCGGCTGGGAGAACCCAGCGCCGCTCTATCCGCTCCCCGAAGCGCCGTGGTGGGGTGACCCGTCGCTACGCACGATTCCGATCACCACCTACGACTGGCAGTGCTCACCTGCGCGACGAATCGAGAACTTCATCGACTTCAGCCACTTCCCCTGGGTGCATGAGGGGATCCTCGGCGACCGCGCCAAGCCGCTCAGCCCCGACCATGTGGTGGAGAGCACGGAGACCACGATCAGTTTTCAGATCGCATTGGAAGAGCCACAGACCAGCGTCAAGGGTGACAGCACTCCGGGCACCAAAGTACAGCGCGACCCAACGACGTACACCGTGCATCTTCCTTACTCGGTGACCCTTGATCAGCAGCTCCCCGAAGGGAATCGCTTCGTGCTCTTTATTGCTGCATCGCCACTCTCCGCAAAAGAAACGCGTACATTCACCTGGAACGCACGCAGCTATCGACTCGATCCATCGAACGACACCGAGCTCGCCGACTTCCAGCGACTCATCTTGGATCAAGATCAGCCGATCACTGAATCGCAACGACCAGAAGCATTGCCCGTCGACCTCTCAGCAGAGCTGCATATCGCCGGGCCAGATCAAGCGTCTATTGAGTTCCGTCGTCATCTTGGAAAAATCGCAGCGCGCGCTCGCGCGGGAGAGAGCGCTACGAAGTAGCGGGCGCGGCGTCGACGCGCAGGATTCTCCAAGCAAATGGCACAGAGCCGATCAAGATGATTCCCGACAGCACAAAGAGCGGAAGTGCGCCAAGTTCCCCGTAGAGCACTCCGCCAAAGATAGATGCAACGGAGACTGCGAGACCAAACGAGACTGCCTGGAAGAGCGCCTGCCCTGTGGCCTGCAGTGCGAGCGGCACGATGGCACGGATCGTCAAGACGCTTCCGAGGAGTGTGCAGGCAAAACCGACACCACAAAGTGCACGGATAATGCCAAGCGTCAGCGGCGATACATCTAGTGCGTAACCGAAGCTACAGAGACCAAGTGCGATCAGACCAACAGAGTAGACGGCACGCATACCAAAACGCAGCGCGACTGCCCCTCCAATGAGAAAGAACGGAATCTCAACACTTGCAGAGATCGTCGCTGCAAGCGTAACTGCGGCTGCATTGCCACCAACCTCTTGGATGCGCAGGGATCCGTAGGCGTAGAAAATTCCGGCACCAAGGTTGGTGAGGAGGCTCAACAGCAAGAAGGAGAGCAGCTTTGGCGACTGTGTGAATGCCAAGCTCACCGTACCGAATCGATCACGCCAATTTCCGGCGACCGCAATCTCTGCGTTCCCTCCGGCAAGTTCGCTGCGCTCTGCCTCAAGTTCATCTTCGGTGGCGGCACTATGCGGTCGATGGGTGATTCGTAGGCCGATGGTCCCAGCGAGCACGATGAGCGCTCCTGCTGCATACAGCGGCCCAACCAGGATGGCGCCGCCAGCAACAACGAGAACGCCGCTGAGAAGGCTGCTCGCTGCATAACTGCCGCTTGTCACAGCACGCAGCGTTCCCCAGTTCCCCTTCACCTCCGCAAGTCGCTCCATGCCGATCGCATCGAGGAGCGGCACGATTCCTGCGCCGGCGAAGGCGGCAAGCATTGAGCCAGGAATTCCAGCGAATGGACCTGCAGCGAAGAAGAAGACGCCAATGGCGGTGGTGAGAATGGCGAGGCGGAAGGCGGCAACGCGGCCGAGTGTGGCGTCACCGAGGTGACCCCAGATCGGTGCAGCGGCGAGCGCAAGGATGGAGTTGACGGCGCCGACCAGGCCAATCGCTTCAAAGGAGACGCCGCGATCGCGGAAGACGATCGAGCTGAAGGGGAGGTAGCAGGCCTGCATGATGCCGACCATCAGGTAGAGGTACGAGGCGCGACGCATTCCAGGTCGGAGCAACATGAAGTTCATGTCACTACATTACTGGCTCGTTCTCGCCTCCGCCCTGTGCGCCATCGTTGCGCTCACGAACCAAGTTGACGAAGCGCGTCTGATCTTTCACGAAGTAGAGCTGGCCGGCACCAGTTGGGCCGTTACGGTGCTTGGCGATGCTGAAATCGATCGCCTCGCCAACCGCGTCACTCTCCTCCACGCGCTCCGCCTTGCGCCACAAGAAGATCACGACGTCGGCGTCTTGCTCAATAGCTCCCGACTCACGAAGGTCAGAGAGTCGCGGCTCCTTCGAGTCACCGCGCATTTCGGTCTGACGTGAGAGCTGGCTCAGCGCGAGCACCGGAATGCCAAGTTCACGCGCGAGTGCCTTGAGGCCACGAGAAATCTCGGAGACCTCCTGCACGCGGTTCGACTCGCGGCCAGAAGAACCCGGCTGCATCAGCTGCAGATAGTCGACGATCAGCAGATCAAGTCCGTGCTCCATCTTGAGTCGTCGCGCTTTGGTGCGCAGTTCCATCACCGAAATGCTTGCGGTGTCGTCGATGAAGATCTTCGCGCGCGAGAGGCTCTCCATTGCGCCAGCAATCTTTGGGAAGTCCATCTCGGCGAGGAAGCCGCTGCGCAACTTGAACGAGTCGATCTTGGTGACGCTCGACAGCAAACGCAGCACCAACTGCTCCTTGCTCATTTCGAGTGAGAAGACGCCGACCGACTTCCCTTCGCGCACTGCGGCGTACTCAGCAATGTTCAACGCAAGTGACGTCTTACCAACTGATGGTCGCGCCGCAAGCACAATGAAGTCTGACGCTTGGAGTCCTTGTGTCTTGCTGTCGATGTCGGTGAAGCCGGTGCGCAGGCCCATGAGCTGCCCGCGGTTCTGGTGCAAATGATCGAGGCGCTCGTATGCCTGGCCGAGCAACGTTTCAAGTGCGGTGAATCCCGACACCGTTCGTCGTTCGCTGATCGCAAAGAGTTCTGACTCGGCGCGATCGATCGCTTCAATGGCATCGGCGGGATCTTCGTAGCCGATTGATGCAATGCGACCGGCGGCACTAATCAGTCCACGCAGCACCGCCTTGCGCTCCACGATCTTTGCGTACTGCTTGGCGTGCACCGCTGTCGGCGTGCGATCGCACAAGTCGGCGAGTGCGGCTCGTCCGCCGATCTCTTCGATCTGGCCGCGGCGCTCCAGCTCTTCGGAGACGGTGAGGATGTCGATCGGCTGGCGCTGCTCGTACAGCGAGAGGACAGCGGC
>CANKMK010000040.1 GCA_947483025.1 Chloroflexota bacterium
CACCATTCGTATGGGCGTGCGGACCGCCGACCTCGCCCCAGGGCTCGATGCTGCTGGTGCCCGTGCCGCCGGCTTCACCCTTGCAGGCACCCGCGAGGCGACCGACGCCATCGTTGAGCAGCTCCTGGGCCTGAAGTGACCACCAGCGCCGCTGACCGCGAGCCCGTTCTTCTCTATGACACGACCCTGCGCGACGGCGCCCAGAGTGAGGGGTTGATCCTTTCGCTGCAAGACAAGCTGCGCATCGCCCGCGCACTCGACGAATTCGGCATGCTGGCAATTGAAGGCGGATGGCCAGGCTCCAACCCGAAGGACATTGAGTTCTTCGCGGCGGCGAAGAAGATTCGCTGGGAGCGCGCACGACTCGCCGCATTCGGCAGCACGCGCCACAAGTCGAACAAGCCTGGCGACGATGCGAACCTGAATGCGCTCCTCGACGCCGAGACGCCAATCGTCACGATCTTCGGCAAGAGCTGGACCCTGCATGTAGAGGCAGTCCTTGAGGCGTCCCGCGCCGAGAACCTCGCGATGATCTCCGAGAGCGTTGCCTACATCGCCGAGCGCGGTCGCGAGATGGTCTACGACGCCGAGCACTTCTTTGATGGCTTTGAGGCAGATCGCGATTACGCGCTCGACACCCTGCGCGCCGCACGTGACGCTGGCGCCTCCACACTCGTCCTCTGCGACACCAATGGCGGCACGCTTACCGGCCGCATGTCCGAGATCGTGAAGGATGCACGCGCCACCCTCGCCGCCGACGCAGCAGCGAAAGAGATCGTCTGGGGAATCCACACGCACAACGATGCCGAGCTCGCGGTAGCGAATGCCCTCGCGGCGGTCGATGCTGGTGTGCGTCACGTGCAGGCGACGATCAACGGCTACGGCGAGCGTGCGGGGAATGCGAACATGGTCTCGCTTCTTGCCAACCTCGCCCTGAAGACGCAGCACACCGTTGCTGGCGCCGATCGCCTCGCTGACCTCTCCCACCTCTCCCATGAGGTGGCTGAGATTGCGAACCTTGCCCCCGATGATCACCAGCCGTACGTTGGCCGCTCAGCCTTCGCCCACAAGGGTGGCGTGCATGGCGCTGCACAGGTGAAGACGCCGCGCGCCTATCAACACATTGATCCAGCCCTGGTTGGTAACCGTGGGCGCCTGGTTGTTTCGGAGCTTGGTGGTAAGGCGAATACGGGGAGCCGCGCCGCCGAACTTGGCGTGGAGCTCGCGAACTCAGGACTCGATTCGAAGACCCTCTCAACGCTTGTTAAGGAGATGGAGGCGGGCGGCGCAAGCTACGAAGGTGCCGAGGCGTCGTTCCAACTGCTCGTCGAGCGCCACCGCCCAAGCTACGTCGCACCGTTCACCATCGTCGACTTCACCGTGATCGTTGAGCAGCGCGAAGGTGCTGCAGGGCGAGCAGAGGCAACCGTGCGCGTCGAGGTGGCGGGGGAGCGCCTCCACACCGCCGCCGACGGCAACGGTCCAGTGAATGCACTCGACCGCGCGCTGCGCAAGGCGCTCGGCGCCTTCTACCCACAGCTTGATGCGGTGCATCTTGTGGATTACAAGGTGCGCATCCTCGACGGCGCTTCGGCGACTGGGGCGAAGACGCGTGTGGTGATTGATTCGGTTGCCGATGGTGAGACCTGGTCGACGATGGGCGTCGGCGAGAACATCATCTCTGCGTCGGCAGCAGCCCTCGCCGACTCTCTGGAGTACGCGCTGCGCCTGCAGGGCGGCGAGATCACGCGTCGTTCAGAGCGCGACACATCGGGCGGTCGTTCGGCATGAGCGAGGTAGCAGCCTACGCCGGCGAACCAGGCGCGTTCGCCGAGGATGCACTCCTCTCCTACTTCGGCCCTTCGGCACCATCACTGAGCGTCACCTCCTTTGGCGATGTACGCGCAGCTGTTCTTGACGGGCGCGCGACCTACGGCGTTCTGCCGATCGAGAACCTGATCAACGGCACCGTGCGCGAGACGCTTGACCTACTGCGCGATGGCGCGCTTGAGATCGTTGGCGAAGTGGTGGTGCCTGTCTCCCTCGTACTCGCCGCCCTTCCTGGTGTGATCCTTGAGCAAGTTGAGCGCGTCTATAGTCACGCGCAGGCGCTCGCGCAGGCCGAGGAGTATTTGCGCAGCCGACCATGGGCGCTCCTCACGACCTACAACACCGCAGGAGCCGGAGCGATGATTCGTGAGCGCGGAGAGCGCGATGCCGCCGCTGTGCTTTCGCCACGCGCCGCCGCGATCCACGGCCTCACACCACTTACCGGCCCAATCGAAGGGGTGCAGGGGAATCGCACGCGCTTCTGGATCGTGCAGCGAGCGGGTGGCTCAGCGGTGCGAGCCACCACGAGCCCTGCGCGCACCACCCTCCTGGTTGGTCTACGCAACGAGCCGGGCACCCTCCTCGCCGCACTGGCGGTGATTGCCAAGGCGGGCGTGAACATCAGCAAGTTGGAGTCGCGGCCGAATCGCGTGGGGGAGTGGGAGTACATCTTCTGGCTCGACCTCGACGGCGCGGCCGACGCACCCGAGATTCTCGGCGTGATGGCGGGGCTTGCCGACGTGACGCTCGAGCGGCGCATCCTCGGCAGTTACCCACGAGGCGAGGCGCTCTAATCACGCCGCGGCGTGCGCCGCTAGACTCGCCCCATATGGAGCCGCAGAAGATCCTCGTCGCAGGCGTATGGGAGAGCTCGCCGAACCTCGTCGAGATTCGGTCGCCCTTTGACGGCCATCTGGTCGGCACGACGTATCTCGCAACGCCAGAGCAGGTCGAGCGCGCAGCTGCCGGAAGCGTCACCGGATTTGAAGCGATGCGCACACTTGGGGCATGGGAGCGTGGCGCGATCTTGCGCACTACCGCTGCAAAGATTGCGGAGCATCGCGAAGAGCTGGCGGCACTCCTCTCCGCTGAAGCAGGGAAGCCGATCCGCGATGCACGCGCAGAGATTGATCGCGGTGCGTTGACATTCCGGCTCGCTGCCGAAGAGGCGGAGCGGATGATCGGCGAAACGATTCCACTTGACTTGGCTCCTGCGAGCAAGGGCCGCCTCGGTATCACGCAGCGGTTCCCTGTTGGCCCAGTGCTTGGCATCAGCCCATTCAACTTCCCACTGAACCTTGCCGCCCATAAGGTCGCGCCCGCCATTGCGGTTGGCTGCAGCATGGTGCTGAAGCCGCCAAGCGCCGATCCGCTGATCATGCTGAAGGTCGCCGAGATCCTCGTCGAAGCTGGCCTCCCTGCTGGCGGACTCAGTGTGATTCCCACCACGCGCCCCGATGCTGACCGCCTCATCGAAGACGAGCGCTTCAAGGTGCTCTCGTTCACTGGTTCACCAACCGTTGGTTGGTCGCTCAAGGGGCGTGCGGGAAAGAAGCGCGTCATCTTGGAACTCGGTGGCAATGCCGCCTGCATCGTGGACGCAACCGCCGATCTTCCGTGGGCGGTGAAGCGCTCGCTCGTTGGCTCCTTCGCCTACGCCGGCCAGGTCTGCATCAGCGTGCAGCGCATCTTTGTGCACGAGTCCGTGGCCGACGCCTTTGAGCAGCAGTTCGCTGCTGGTGCCACGAAGCTCGTGCTCGGTGACCCAGCGAACGAGAAGACCGACCTTGGCCCGCTGATTGACGATGGCGCCGCGGCGCGCACCGCGCAGTGGGTGAGCGAGGCGGTCTCTGCTGGTGCGAAGGTGATTGCCGGTGGCGCCGCTGCAGATCCCAAGACGCCACGACTCTTCGCTCCAACCATCTTGGCGAACGTGCCGCGCGACGCGCGCATCTGCAGCGAGGAGGCCTTCGCCCCCGTGGTAATCATCGAACGCTTCAGCGATTTCTCAACGGCCATCGCCGCCGTGAATGAGAGTCGGTTCGGCCTGCAGTGCGGACTCTTCTCCAACGATCTGGCACATGTGCGCGCCGCATTCAGCGAGCTTGAGGTGGGTGGCGTGATCGTGAACGATGTGCCGACCTACCGCATCGACAACATGCCGTACGGTGGCGTGAAGGATTCTGGTCTCGGCCGCGAAGGTGTGCGCTGGTCGATGGATGAGATGACGGAGATCAAGCTGCTCGTTCTCGCCGACCCGCAGTAGCGCGCCTACCCGCCGAGTTCGTCGCCCGCTGGGGTAGAGATTCGGGCGAGCGCCTCACGTACCGCCCGTCGCGCGCGCTTCGCACGGCGCTTCGCTCGGTCGATCTCGTGATCTGCAAGACGGATCAAATCGCTGTGCTCCCCCTCAACGAGAATTTCGTGGTCACGCAGGCTCTCGATCGGCGCCGGTGCTTCGGGTGTTGGCGTTTCGCGTGCTGGCGTTGGCGCTGGGGACGGTGTGGTTGCAGGGCGTTCGGGGCGGATCGGAACGGCGGCGCGGCCGAGGAGTGCCGCAATCGCTCGCACCGCTTCAGGGGGTGCCGGGGTCTCCGTCGTCAGGAGTCGCGGGTCGGCGTTTGGCGCTGCTGATGCGGGCTTGCGTTCGGTCACGCGCTTCCTCCCCGTCGTGGTTGTGCCAGCTGGCTCCTCTATTCTCGCCGATCGCGCAGCGGCAGGGGTTCCCCCGTTCGTGAGCGCAGCCAGCGCAGCGAGTGGATCATGCAGCAACTCGCCGTTCGCCTGTGCCGCAAGATCGGCCCACGGCTCGCTCGGCGATGAGTGGTGCTGCGCAACTCCCCAGAAGGCGACGCGCCCGTAGGCAGGCAGTCGCACCGTCAGCCCGTTGCGCACGAGCGAAGCGGTAGTCACCAGGAGACTGCGGTTGGTGATCGCATCGCGGAGCTCAGCCACATCACCAGCGGCTGTAGAAATGCCGAGCCGATCGGCAATCGTGCTGGCTGCGAGCCGGCCCGCTGGTGTGCCGGCAAGGGAGCTTGACGGCGCTACCGCTGGCGAGGCGTGGTGGATGGTGATCTCTGCCCCTGTGTCGCTATTGAGAGCAATCACCAGTGTCCGCGCACTCCCGGCCGCGTTGCTGAAGGCATAGGCACTTTCACGCGCGGCCTTGGTGCCGCCCTTCGCATCAAACCAGCGGAAGTCAGCGACGCCGGCGAAGAGGTGCCGCGCCCGAAGGAGTGGGGCGATCTCGCGGTCATACCGCTCTACATGGTCGGCACTGATCGGGTCGCTAGTGCGTGGCGCGCGGTATTCCATGCCGTAGCGCTCGCGCTGACCCTCCCACTGCCCGTGACCGAGCATCGGCACGCCGGGGAGTGTCGCCGCCAACGTAGCCGCAAGGAGTGCACGGTCGCCGATGCCGAACCCCACGGCGGCCGGCTCCTCGTCGGGGGTGGTGAGGAAGTTCACATAGCGACGCAGTAGTTCAGGGTCGTACGCCGTGGTGTCGCGCAGAATGGTGCGGTACTCCGCGTTCTTGCCGTCACGCAGCATTGTCATGAAGGCGGAGTTGTAGACGCGGTGCATGCCAAGGCCACGGACGAAATACCCCTCAAGGAGCCAGAAGGCTTCGGCGAGGAGCATCGTGCCAGGGAGCTCCTGCTCGACGCGCTCGACGACCTCACGCCAGAACTCGCGCGGTAAGCGCTTGGCGAACTCGCGGTCGCTCAGCGCAAACTCGCTGCGCGATGGAATCGCCGCCTCGATGCCGCGCGCCGGATACCAGAGTCGTCGAATGTGCTGCGCAGCGAGCGTCATCGCCGCATCGAAGCGAATGATGTCGGAACGTCGCGCGACGGAGAGGATCTCCTGGATCACCGCCTCACGCGCTTCCGCATTGAGATAGTCGATCTGGGCGGTGTCCTTCCACGGCATATTCGTGCCATCGTTGCCGTGATAGATGTACTGCAGGGAATCCTCAGCCCGGCGCTCGAAGGTGACGGCGGCATCATCACCACGCGCATACCCATCCTCGATGCGAATCGCGGTGCGGGGCTCTCCTGAGAGGTTCTCGCCGCTATAGCGATAGTTCTTGAATGGCGGATGCGCAGAGGAGAGGAGCAGCTC
>CANKMK010000041.1 GCA_947483025.1 Chloroflexota bacterium
CCAGCCGAGATGATGGTGGTTGCCCAGTAGCCGCGGTTCAGGATGTTCATTGGATTCTCTTTATCGTTGCCGCGCACAAAGGCCATGGCCACGATCGTGCTCAGAAGCCCGAAGGCGTGCACCACGAGCGGGAAGAAGATCCACGACTCTGGGTGCGCCCAGCCCATGCCCTCCGCGATCTTGTAGGCGCTAACGCCCAAGATCATGGCGCCGATGTTCTCGGCGGCAGTCGACTCAAAGAGGTCGGCGCCGCGGCCGGCGCAGTCGCCAACGTTGTCGCCCACGAGGTCGGCGATCACGCCGGCGTTACGAGGGTCATCCTCTGGGATTCCCTTCTCAACTTTACCAACGAGGTCGGAGCCAACATCGGCAGCCTTGGTGTAGATACCGCCGCCGAGCTGGGCGAAGAGCGCAACGAATGATGCGCCGAAGCCGTAGCCGACGATCAGGAACGGCGCCTCTGCTGGGCGCTCAAGTCCACCGAAGAAGACAAAGACGGCGTAGACGCCGAGCAGCGAGAGTGCCGCAACGAGGAAGCCGGAGACGGCTCCACCGCGCATTGCAACCTGCACCGCCTTGACGACACCCTGGCGGGCGGCGGCGGTGGTGCGAAGGTTTGCCTTGACGCTGACGTACATGCCGATGACGCCCGAAACCATGGAGCAGGCGGCACCGAAGATGAAGGCAATTCCGGTGCGAATGCCGAGGTCAGCCCCGAAGACGGGGGTATCGGCAACGGCGGCAGTTTCAAAGTTCGCAATGAGCACGCCGATTAGCACGGCCATCGCCACTGAAAGCACACCGATGGTGATGTACTGGCGTCGCATGAACGCGACTGCCCCCTCGAAGATCATGCCCGCAACGTCTTGCATGGCAGGTGTCCCCTTGTCGCGGCGCAGCACATCGCTGGCCAACCACAAGGCGAAGAGGATTGCGATAACCGCTGCTGGGAGCACGAGCCCCTGAAGCATGAGTGACGTGATTTCCATAACTGCTGTTCCTCCGATGCGTCCAGTCCGTCGCGTGGCCGCGGTGCTTGGCACCGCGCTTCGGGTCGGGCGTCTGTCGGGCTGCAGGTCGCAGGTGCGACCCGCCAGGATGGGCTCCTGGTGAGGTGATGGTACGGGGAGGCCCCGCCGTGGGTCAACCGCACACCCTCCCCCGCCTATACTCTGCGGGATGCGCCTCCGAAGACTTGCCATAGAGATCGTGCAGACGGTGGCGCTGACCATCCTCGCCTTCTATCTCCTGCAGACCTTCGTGGCACAGCCATTTCGGGTCGAGCAGGGCTCGATGCGCCAAACCCTCGAGCCTGGCCAGTACGTGCTTGCCGACAAGCTCACCGCGGCCCTGACCGGTTACCACCGCGGCGACATCGTGATCTTCCGACCCCCCAGCACCTGGCCTGGTGACGCTTCTGGAACTCCCTATATCAAGCGCGTGATCGGCCTTCCTGGTGAAACGATCGACCTGGTCGATGGGGTGGTCAGCGTTGATGGGGTGCCGATTGACGAGACCTATACCTACCGTGACGGTGGCGGCGACGGGGTTGGCGAGTCTGGTCGCTGGGTCCTTGGCGAAACGGAGCTGCTCGTCTTCGGCGACCACCGGTCGAACTCATCCGACTCGCGGGCGTACGGTCCGATCCCAACCACCAGCGTGATCGGGCGCGCGATCTTGCGCTACTTCCCGATTGATCTACTCACCATCATCACGCCGCCCACCTACCGACAGGCAGCACCGTAAATGCCAAGCCTCGAGTTACCACTCGTTCTGATCGCCATCCTGGCGGGCACGCTGGCGGTGACCAGCGCCGGTCGAGGTGCCTGGGTCGCCATCGCAATCCTGGCGTTGAGCTCGAGTGCGCTGGAGTTCTCCGTTGCGGATCCGAATCGCATCGGCCTGATCTTGCGCCTCTCCGCCATTGGTATCGGCCTCGTTGCCGCACTCCCCGAAAACCTCTTCGAGCGCGAGGCCCTTCGCCGCGATCTCGCTCTGGGCACCCTGATCCGAACCCTGCGCGAGCACCCTGTCGTCGTGGCGAGCGCAATCGCCGGCCTGCTGCTTGGCCTGGTGCCGCTCGCACTCCCTATTGAGTCGAGTAGCGATGCACTCCGCGCGGCCGGCATTGCCCTCCTCGTCGTTGGACTACCGCCGCTCCTTACGAGTCGTTTCATTGAGGCGACCACGCGTGCAGCGGTTGTGACGCTGGCGGGCACGATGCTCCTACGCACCTCCATCTTTGGCGCACTCGATCCGCTCACCGCACTGGCGATTGGGGCGGGATTCACCTGCATCCTGGTTGTTGGCGGCAGTGTTGCCACGCGCATCTCCAATGCCGAGGAGGAGCGATGACCGAGCTGGGGCTCCTCACGGCAATTCGCGCACTCTTCCCAGCGCTCATGGCGCTGAGCTCCCTCGCCCTCGTGCCACTGATTCGGCTCTGGCGCGGACCGCAACGCGATGATGCCGCCGCCTACGCAACGGTGGGCGTGCAGATCCTGCTGTTGGCAACCTCGCTTGGTGCCGTGCTCGCTGGCGCGGGCTATCTCTCAACGCTCAGGATGGGCCAGATCACCATCGACCCATCGGAGCCGGGCCGCCTACTGGTACTCCTCGGTGGCATCGTCTTCTCCGTCATCGTTGGCGCCGGCGAGGGTCGCCGAGCAGGCACCATGGGGCAGATTGCCCTCTTCGGTATTGCCGCGATCGATCTTGCGCTGGCAATTCCATCGGGCATCGCGCCGATTGCGCTCCTCCTCTTCGCCAGCTTGGGAATCTCAGGCGCAGCGGCGAGTGGTAAAGACGACGTTGGTCGGGCGCGTGCCGTCTTCCGCGATTTGCGCACCGTCTCCCTCTTGCTCCCCGCAGTCGTGATCGCCGAGATTCTGCGCACGGCAATCTCCTATGCCGCCGTCGATGCCGCATACGCCACCCCGGCATCACTCGCTGCCGGAACGGCGCTCGGCGTCTCACTCGTGCTGATCGTCGCCGCAGGGGTCTTCCCCTTCCATAACCGCCTGATCAAGATCTTTGAGGCGCTCCCGATTGTTGGATCACTCCTCGTCGGTGTCTGGATCCCATCGGCGCTTGCGCTCATTGTCATGAGTGAACTCTCCGTGCTCGCGAGCAGCATTACCGATCCCCTTGGCGGCGCAATCGTTCCCGGCATCCTGCTCGCTGGAGCGGCAACGCTGATCTTTGGCGCAGTCTCGGCCTTGCTCCATGACGACATCGGCGAGATCGTTGGATTCCTAGCCGTGGGGAACGCCGGGTGGTTGGCAATCGCTGCAGCAGCCGCCCTCCAATCACCGACCGACACCTCGTCGCGCCTGATCGTTCTCCCTGGGATGTTGGCCATCTCGCTCTTCGGGCTCTGGCTCGTGAGCGTACGTCGACGCTATGGAACTACCTCCATTAGCGAGCTTGGTGGGTGGGCGCGTCGCACGGGCGCTAACGGGATTGCCCTCACTGCCGCGATCGTCGCTTTGGCGGCACTGCCGCCCGGCGCCGTACTCGCCGCCCGGCTGAATCTTCTGCTGCTCGGCGGCAATCCACTCATCGCACTCTTTGCAGTGATCGGGCAGATCCTGTTGATTGTTGCGGCGATTCGACTCCTTCTTGTTGGCTTCACGCCACAGAGTCAGACGGTGCATGAGGCAGAGACTCGGCCGTTCGCCAACCTCATCACCATCTCGTTGATTGTTGGCTCGATCTTTGTCGCCGCCGCGGCTGCTGGTTGGCTCGCCCTGGAGTCGGGTGGCACCGGACCACTCCCGCCCGCACCGAGCGTGTCGCCTGGAACCAGCTTTGATCCGGCGCCGAGCAGTGTGCCGAGCAGTGTGCCGAGCAGCGTGCCGAGCGTCGCGCCTACGCCGAGCGCAACGGTATCGCCAGAGGTGTCGCCAAGTGTGGTCCCGTCAGGGAGTGGGGAGATCTCGCCAGCGCCGTAGCGACCTGCGGTCGCGGAGGGAACTACTCCTCGTCGGAGAGGATCCAGGCGTCAGTCGCGCGGGTGTACTCAACAAGGCCACCCTCTGGGAACCAGAGTGCAATTTCTGCGGCGGCAGTTTCTGGTGCATCAGATGCATGAATCAAGTTCTTCGCCGTCTCGAGCGCGAAGTCGCCGCGAATGGTTCCAGGGGCCGCCTCGTGCGGCTTCGTTGCGCCAACCATGGAGCGAACCACGGCAATGGCGTTGGGTCCTTCAAGGACCATCGCTACGACAGGGCCCGACGAGATGAATTCCACGAGACCCTTGAAGAAGGGGCGCTGCGCGTGAACGGCGTAGTGCGTCTCGGCAAGCTTCGCGCTCACCGGCGTGATCTTGAGAGCCACAATCTTGAGGCCGCGCTCTTCGAATCGCGTGATGACGCGACCAGCAAGCTGGCGCTGTACGCCGTCTGGCTTGACGAGGACAAGGGTGCGCTGGCTGATGCTCATAACTGCAGATTAGCCGATCTCGTTCGAATGCGGTTTATCGTCGCTCGCCGTCGGCCACGCGCCAGTTGGAAGTTCGATCTGTACGTACTGCTCGCCGCGATACTCCAGCCAGCTCTTCACGGGCGCAGCATCTGGAATCTGGGTGCCGGCCTGGTACTCAATCTCCACCGCATCGGCGCCGGAGCGCAACACATAGCGCAGGTTCCCTGGCTCGCTCAGGTCAAACTCAATGCTCTCGAACGCATCGACATTGATCGTGATCGTGAGTGGCGTAAAGATTGATGAGACCTCGGGGTCGTCGCCCAGCACCTCCTCGACCCAGCCGTGGCCGCGGACGATCTGCTCGCCATCGCGAAGGTGGCGATAGGAGACCGTCTGGTGCAGGAGGGGGCGGAGGATATTCGCCTTATCGGCGCGCTGCACCACGAGGCCTCGATTAACGAAGAGGCCGGGGGCGCGGTCGTGCTGTTCGTGATCCATGAGGGAGAGAGCCTACCGCAGAGCGGCTCCTCGCCGCACCCGCGCCGCCCGCCCTATCATTGAGCGGTGCGCTATGCCGTTGATCTCGGGAATAGTGCGGCGAAGGCCGCCCTGCTTGACGGTGCCGTGGTGCGCCTCCCCGCCCCTGCCGATCCCCGCGACGCCGTCGCCTGGGCCCGCATCGCCGCCGAACTGATCGAAACCATCCGAGCCGATGCGAAGCGCGCGGCCGAAACAGCAACCCTTCGTATTGCGAGCGTGGTCCCAGCCGGTGCCGAGGCGCTTCGTACGGCGGCTGCGAACGCGGCGATCGCCGCGGAGTTTGTGACTGTGGGCGACGTGCCACTTGAGCTGGCGCTCACCCCACCGGTCCAGATCGGCATCGACCGACTCCTGGCCGCATGGCTCGCCTATACGGAGTACGGCGCCCCTTCACAGCGCGGCGCGATCGCCGTAACCCTCGGCACCGCACTCACCATCACCTGCGTCGATCGAAGTGGTCGCCTTCTTGGCGGCGCAATCGCCCCCTCTCCCGTGCTCGCCTCCCGTGCCTTGGCCAACGGCGCCGCCGCACTCCCACTCGTTGCCATCTACGACGAGAGCCCCGACCTTGCTGGGCCGATCGGCGCGAACACCACCGAAGCGCTCGGTGCGGGAATCCTTCGCGGCGCACGCGGTGCCCTCACTGCACTGATTGCCGAATCAGCAGAAGAGATGACTCGCCGAGATCCGGGTGCGCCGACTCCCGCCGTGGTGCTCAGTGGTGGTGCAGCGCTCGCCGGTTGGTGCGCAACTATTACCGCCGATCATCGTGATGCTGAATACGTGCTGCGCGCGATCAACTCCCTCCCCGCAACGGTGCGCGCATGAGTAAGCGCCTCGCCGGACGACTCGTTGTTCTCGGTATCACCGGATCTATCGCCGCCTACAAGTCGCCAGAGATCGTGCGCGCACTGCGCGTCGAGGGTGCCGATGTGCAGGCGCTCCTCACCCCAGCCGCTACGCGATTCGTCTCGCCGCTCACC
>CANKMK010000042.1 GCA_947483025.1 Chloroflexota bacterium
CACCTGGATGCCACCCCGGGCGCGAATCGCCTCAACCTCCCCCACCACCGTATACGGGAGGCGGAGGTCGACAGGGGTCCCTTGGCGCTGCAGCGCCTCTTCGAGGGCGCTACGGAGCGGACCAAGGCCGAGCCCTGTGGCAGCTGAGACGCCAAGCGCCTCTGGGTCAATCTCACGAGGATGCATCTGTGCCGCGTCGATCTTGTTAGCGGCGATGATGCGGGGTTTCTCAGCGGCGCCAAGTTCGTCGAGGACGGCCTGCACCGTGGCGCGGTGCTCCAGGGCGTGATGATCGGAGGCATCGACAACCTCAAGGAGCAGGTCGGCGCGGGAGACCTCTTCAAGGGTGGCACGGAAGGCGTCGACCAGCTGATGGGGCAACTTATGGATGAACCCTACGGTGTCCGTAACGATGGCGTTCAACCCGCCAGGCAGCCGCACTCGACGGCTAGTCGGATCCAGGGTGGCGAAGAGACGATCTTCAGCGAGCACAGCATTGCTTCCAACCAGGCTATTGAGCAAGGTTGATTTGCCGGCATTCGTGTAGCCAACAATGGCAACGGTGGGCTCACCGCGTGTTGTGCGGCTCTTCGCACCTGTTTCACGGCTACGGCGCACCTGGTCGACGCGTGCCTTCATGACCGAGATGCGGTCGCGGATCAAGCGGCGGTCGGTTTCAAGCTGTGATTCACCGGGGCCACGCGTGCCGATGCCACCACCCGTACGAGAAAGGTGTGTCCACAGCTTTGTGAGGCGGGGCAACTGGTATTCAAGTTGCGCGAGCTCAACCTGGAGGCGGCCTTCACGGGTGCGTGCGTGCAGGGCAAAGATGTCCAGAATGAGTCGGCTACGGTCAATGACCTTTACGCCGAGCACCTCTTCGAGGCCACGCTGCTGTGTTGGTGAGAGTTCATCATCGGCGATCAGCACGGTGAAGCCTGTCTCGACCTTCGCTGCAAGCAACTCCTGTGCCTTACCTGCGCCGATGTACGTATCTGGATCTGGGTGTCGGCGCTGCTGCCACTCGGCACCAACGACCTCAGCGCCAGCCGTGCGCGCGAGGCTTGCGAGCTCTTGCAGGCTGTCCTCGGCTGGCCAGCCAACATCACTGCCCGTGTCGACTGCGATCAGAAAGGCGCGCTCTGGCGCAGGAGTCAGGTCAATCGGTGCGGTTTTTTTCGTCACTGTCCCTCTAGCGTACCGCGATCCGCAGCGCATGCGGGAGGAGGTCCTGGGCGATCTCTTCTGCTGAGCGCCCGTCTGTTGGGATCGTCTCGGTTAGCTCTTCACCGCGGTACCAGGTGCGCTGCCTTCGGGCATACGCCCAGGTGCGCGTTGCCGCTGTGCCGATGGCGCGCTCCCGATCCATCGTTTGATCAAGATACTCCTGTGCTTCGCGGTATCCGATGCCAGAGAGCGCAGGGGTTTCAGCAGGGAGGCGTGCAGCAAGCTGCTCAGTTTCCGTTGCTAGACCGCCATCAAACTGAGCACGTACCCGCGCGGCGATAGCGGCACGGTGGCGTTCGAAATCGGTGTCATCAAGTTGTACATACGCCGTCGGCGCGCTCCACGGATTCTCCTCTTCGGCGAGCGGATCGCCACCGAGACGCACAATCTCCAGCGTTCGGATCAGGCGCCGGGCGCTTGCGGTAGCAACGGCGTCTGCCGCCGCTGGATTCCGTTCGCGGAGCTCCTTATCGAGGGGTTCGCGGCCCACATTGGCGAACTGCAGCTCAAGCTGCGATCGAATCAGCGGGTTGCTTGGTCGCGCGCCACCTGAGAGGAAGCCCTTCAGCAGTCCCCGCTGGTAGAGCCCGGTGCCACCCACCACGATTGCGATCCCCGCTCCCCCGCTGGCCTGAGCGTGATTGGTGATAGCGGCCCGTGCAGCGTCGAGCCAGTCATAGAGGGTGAATGGATCGCTGGCTTCGGCGATGTCGATGCAGGCGTGCGGACGCACCGCACGAATCTCAGCGCTGATCTTGTCGGTGCCGATGTCGAAACCGCGAAAGACCTGGCGTGAGTCTGCCGAAACCAGGATTGAACTCACCCCTGCAGCGTCGAGGGCGTCCGCCAGCGAAAGCGCAGCCGCGCTCTTCCCTACCGCGGTAGGACCACCGATCGCGAGGATCGGTAGGGTCGGCATGCTATCGGGCGTAATCAACCGCCCGTGTCTCTCGGATCACCGTCACGCGAATCTGACCCGGATAGGCAAGCTGCTCTTCGATGCGCTTGACCACCTCGTGGGCAATCGTACGTGCCTGTTCGTCGTTGACCTGATCAGGGCGAACCAAGATGCGTACCTCTCGGCCGGCCTGCACGGCGTAAACCTTCTCGACGCCTTCGAATCCGAGTGCAATCTGCTGCAGATCTTCCAGTCGGCGAAGATGGGCCTCGCCCTGGTCCCCACGTGCGCCAGGTCGTGCGGCGCTGATCGCATCCGCAACCTGCACAATCGGAGCCTCACGCGCGGTGCACTCGACCTCCTGATGGTGCGCAGCGATCGCGTTGACGATCCCCTCTGGCATGCCGTGTCGGCGTGCAAGGTCGGCACCGATCGCCGCATGGGTTCCTTCAATCTCATGGTCGAGCGCCTTGCCAATGTCGTGGAGCAACCCGCCGACCTTTGCAGCGCGAATGTCCATGCCGAGCTCGCCGGCAACCGCTCCAGCAACCTGCGCGGTCTCAATCGAGTGCAGCAGAACGTTCTGGCCGAACGAGGTGCGCCACTGCAGACGCCCAAGGATTCGTAGCAGTTCGGTTGGAATGCCAGTCACACCTACCTTGAGTGCGGCAGCTTCGCCGTTCTTCAGTGAGTCGGCATCAACTTCACCCTGCGCCTTCGCAACGATCTCTTCGATGCGAATCGGATGAATTCGTCCGTCCTGCATGAGACGCTCAAGGGCAACACGTGCCACCTGACGACGCACTGGGTCGAACGACGAGAGCGTTACCTGGAGTGGGGTTTCATCGATGAGCAGCTCAACGCCGGTCGCGGCCTCAAGAGCGCGGATGTTCCGTCCTTCACGACCGATGAGGCGGCCCTTCATCTCGTCGCTGGCGAGCTTCACGTGCGTCACGGAGTGCTCGGCGCTATGGTCCGCCGCAACGCGCTGCATCGCGGTCAAGATCATGTCGCGGGCCCTATCGGCCGCATCTTCTTGGGCGCGGCGCTCAAGCGTGGCTTGGAGACGCTTCGTCTCGCGCTCAGCCTCTTCAGTGAAGCGCGAGAGCACCTCGGTTCGAGCAGCCTCGGGGTCGAGCCCAGCAACCTCTGCAAGGCGTGTGTTGACGTTTGCGCGGGCCACATCGAGGGCGACCGACTCATCTACGAGGGTACGCTCGCGCTCTGCAATGGCGACCTCTCGACCTGCAAAGAAACTCTCGCGCTCGCCAAGGGTGACCTCGCGAAGGCGGAGACGCTCGGCCTCTGCTGCGGCCGCCTCGCGGTCGGCCTGTTGCGCCAGTTCGGCCTCAGCTCGCAGTCGTGAAATCTCGCCTTTGGCGCCGATAACCAGGGTGCTCTGCTGCTGGCGTGCCTCCTCGAGGATGGCGGCGGCCCTACGGTTGGCGGCACGAATAGAGGCGGCGGCGATCACGTTGCGCAGTACAAGACCGAGCACGACGCCGAATAGGGCAAACAACACGGGGACGATCCCGTTCAAATCAGGCATGACTCTCTCCTGCCAGGCTGGCCCCGCGGCCTGGCTCGCGGTAAATAGATCACAAATCCAGCCAAAGGCTGGGGAGGAGAGGCTACGCCTACCCGCGAAATCGGTCAAACGCCCGTGGCGCTGAGCGTGGTGGAGCTACTCCGCGTCGGCATCCCCCTCTGCCAGGGAGGTTTTGGCTTCCGATTCGACGCGTTCGCGGGCGAGGCGCCACGAGAGGGCGCTCGGGAATCCCCGCCGGGCTAGCCCCTGGGCCAGCCGCTGAACCTCGGCACGAGCATCCCCGCCACGTAGGCGCAGCTTGGCGAGGGCGGCACGTGCGGCGCGCTCCTCGGCCCCCTCTGCGTGCTCCTCGACGACGCGTAGGGTCGCCCCCCAAACCGGTTCGGTCTGTTGCGCCTCCCCCGCCGCGCGCTGTGCCAGCAGGCGCTGTGCGAGGTCTTCATCAATCCCACGCCGCTTGAGCTCCTGCAGGAGCGCACGGTCACCCCGTTGCCGCGACCGATCTCGCGAATCGAGCAGTGCCTGCCCGAACCGTTGGTCATCGATCAGGCCGATCTCAACGAGACGTGCGACAGCAGTACGCACATGCTCTTCAGGGTACCCGGCAGTTATGAGGCGCTCTTCAAGACTCCTGCGAGAGCGCGGTGCGCCGCTGAGCGAGCGTGCAGCTGCCTCCAACACATCGGAGGCCTCTGCCGCTGCTCGGCGGGCTTTCTGCGCTTCAGGGTCGCGGCGACGCGCCACGACGCACCGTTACTCCGCTTCGGGAGCGACGGCGACTGGAACCTCGAGTGTCGTCGACATCGCACGCAGTTTCGCGTCGATCTCGGCGGCAACTTCAGGATTCGCCTTGAGGAACTCCTTCGACTGCTCTCGACCCTGGCCGAGGCGCACGTCACCGTAGTTGAACCAGGCGCCAGTCTTGGAGACCACATCCGCTGCGACGCCCACATCGAGGAGGCCGCCAGCCATGCTGATCCCTTCGCCGTACATGATGTCGAACTCGGCGATACGGAACGGGGCGGCGACCTTGTTCTTCACCACCTTGACGCGTACGCGAGAGCCGACGGCTTCCGTCGCGTTCTTGATCGTTTCGATTCGTCGAATGTCGAGACGCACCGAGGCGTAGAACTTCAGTGCACGGCCACCAGGAGTCGTCTCTGGGCTGCCGTACATGACGCCGATCTTCTCGCGCAGCTGGTTGGTGAAGAGGAGCACCGTATTCGAACGGGCCACTGCACCGGTCAGCTTGCGGAGCGCCTGGCTCATGAGGCGTGCCTGAATGCCGACGAACGAGTCACCCATCTCGCCCTCGATTTCGGCGCGTGGCACAAGTGCCGCAACCGAGTCGACAACGACAATGTCAACGCCGCCGGAACGAATCAGCGTCTCTGCGATCTCGAGCGCCTGTTCGCCGGTGTCTGGCTGGCTCACGAGGAGTTCGTTGACGTTCACGCCTGTCTGTGCGGCATACGCCGAATCAAGTGCATGCTCAACGTCGATGAAGGCGGCAACGCCACCGCGGCGCTGGGCCTCGGCGATGATGTGCTGGGCAATCGTGGTCTTACCCGACGATTCTGGCCCGTAGATCTCGCTGATGCGGCCCTTTGGAAGGCCGCCAACACCGAGGGCGATGTCAAGGGAGATTGCACCCGTTGGGATGGAATCAATCGCGAGACGTTCGCGGGAGCCGAGCTTCATGATCGCGCCGCGACCGAACTGCTTCTCGATGGTGAGGATCGCCGCGTCTACGGCTCGACTGCGCTCAGTGGAGGGCTTCCCCTCCTCCTTTGGCTCAACGGCTGCGCTCTTCTTGGATTCGCTCTTCTCTGCCATGGGTTACTCCTTATCTTCCGACGCTACAGCCCTTTTCTGCTGAGCTCCTCGCAGTCTGCCTGCCGCGGCGTACCGCGGCTGCATCGCACCGCGCTCTGGCACGGCGCCCGGCTCGTCGCCGGCTCCAAGTCGGGGGGTCCCCGGCCCCCCAGCCGCAGCCCGAAGGCGCGGCAGTTCAGCGGCGAGTGTACCCGACACGATGGCTCTCCGAACCTCCCCCATGAAGGCGCTCATGTGGCGCAGGTTGTGGATCG
>CANKMK010000043.1 GCA_947483025.1 Chloroflexota bacterium
AAGCCCTCGAGTTCGAGCGCGCGGCAGCCATTCGCGACGAGATCCGCATGCTTCGTACGGCGGTGCTTGAAGAGGATGCGGCGACGGCGATTGAGCGCGCGGCAGAGCGTGCCGCCCGCGACGCACAGGGTGGAAGTCGACGCGGTGCGCCCGCAAAGACGGCCCCCCAGGGGATCGGCGCTGCTGCCCACACGCTCGTTGCCCCGGCGTTGGACACGGCTGCCGACTGGCTTCCAGGGCTCCGTGACGAGCATGAGGAGGAGACCGCTACGATCCCCGATGCAGGTCAGCCTCCAGCGGCTGAGGCGCCCGTTCGGCGCCGCACCTGGGACCCGAGCGTGACGCCGAATGTAATCAAGCGCCGTGGTGAGCGGCCGAAGCGAAGGGGGTAGTCGTGGGGCAGAACAAGATCTCCGTTCGCGGCGCCCGTGAACACAACCTGAAGGGGATCGACCTCGACATCCCACGCGATCAGCTCGTCGTTGTCACCGGCATCTCCGGCTCGGGTAAGTCGAGCCTCGCCTTCGACACCATCTACGCCGAAGGTCAGCGCCGCTACGTTGAGAGCCTCTCCGCCTACGCGCGACAGTTCCTTGGCCAGATGGAGAAGCCCGATGTCGACTCCATCGATGGCCTCTCTCCAGCGATCTCGATCGACCAGAAGGGCTCGTCGCGCAATCCACGTTCGACCGTCGGCACGATCACCGAGATTTGGGACCACTTCCGACTCCTCTACGCGCGCGCCGGCACCCCGCACTGCCCAAAGTGCGACCGTCCGATCAGTCGCGTCTCACTCGACCAGATCGTCGAAGAGATCCTGAAGCTCCCCGACGGCACACGGATCCTCGTGCTCGGCCCGCTCCTGCGCGATCGCAAGAGTGAGGGAGAGCGCATGTATGAGGCGGCGCGCAAGTCGGGATTCAGCCGTGTGCGCGTGGACGGTGTCCAGTACGACCTTGGGGCCGATGATCTGCCGAAGCTCGACAAGAAGAAGCGTCACTCCATTGAGGTCATCGTCGATCGATTCGTGGTGCAGCATCCAGTAGATGAGAAGGGGAAGCCTCTGCCGATCCCTGATCGGAGCCGGCTCGCCGACTCTGTTGAGACGGCGATCAAGCTGGGAGAGGGTCTCGCCATTGTCGCCCCAGCACCCGCCGAGAAGGAGAAGCCCTCGTTTGAGGAGCGACTCTTCAGTGAGAAGCTCGGGTGCGCTTACGACGGCACGGTGATTGATGACCTGCAGCCGCGCTCGTTCAGCTTCAACTCCCCGCATGGTGCCTGCGAGACCTGCACTGGGCTTGGCTTCCGTCTCGAGGTAGATGAGGAGCGTGTGATCGATCCAGAGAAGTCGGTGCTCAACGGCGGCCTGATTCCGTGGTCCCGCTCGCCAGAAGGGAGCTGGTACCTGAAGGTCGTTACCGCCGCGATGAAGTCGAAGAAGTGGAACCCAAAGACACCGCTAGGTGATCTGCCAAAGGGTGCACTCGACTATCTCCTGAACGCGGCACGCGAAGACCGCTTTACGGTGACGTACGAGAACTCGAGTTACACCAACACCTATAAGGCTGCGTTTGAAGGAATCATTGCGAACCTAGAGCGCCGACACAAAGAGACAGACTCTGAGCTGGTGCGCGTGGAGATCGAGCGCTACATGGTCAGCAGGCCCTGCCCCGACTGCAAGGGCCGTCGACTCAAGCCAGAGATCCTTGCCGTGCGCGTCGACGGACGGAACATTGCCGAGGTGGCCTCCATGCCGATCGGTGAACTGGTGCCGTGGATCAACAGCCTCCCGAAGGCGCTCGGCGAACGCGAACGAACGATCGCCAAGGCGGTCATCAAGGAGATCAGCGAGCGTGCCGGCTTCCTCGTCGATGTTGGTCTCGACTACCTCACCGTTGATCGCTCCGCAACGACACTCTCCGGCGGTGAGGCGCAGCGCATTCGCCTCGCCACGCAGATCGGCTCACGGTTGGTCGGCGTCCTCTACATCCTCGACGAGCCTTCCATCGGCCTGCACCAGCGCGATAACGCGCGCCTGATCGCCACGCTTATTCGCCTGCGAGACCTCGGCAATACGGTGCTCGTCGTTGAGCATGACGAAGAGACGATTCGCACCGCCGACTGGGTCGTGGATATTGGGCCTGGCGCAGGAGAGATGGGTGGCCGTCTGATCTCGAACGGCTCATTCAAGGATCTTCTTGCGGCGAAGGACTCCGTCACGGGCGCGTATTTGCGTGGCGATCGTGCGGTCGCGATTCCAAAGACGCGCCGCAAGGGGAGTGGCAAGTCGATCACCGTGAAGGGTGCCCGTGAGCACAATCTGCGCGAGCTCGATGTCGCCTTCCCGCTCGGCGAGTTTGTTGCCGTAACCGGCGTCTCTGGTAGCGGTAAGAGCACCCTCGTCACCGACATCCTGCAGAAGGCGCTGGCGCGCCGGCTGCACGGCGCGAAAGAGCGACCCGGGGCGCACGACCGCATCACCGGCCTCGATGAGATCGACAAGGTGATCGAGATCGACCAAAGCCCAATCGGCCGTACGCCACGCTCGAACCCCGCCACCTACGTTGGCCTCTTTACGCCGATCCGTGAGCTCTTCGCCGCCACGCAAGAGGCGCGACTCCGTGGCTACTCGGCAGGGCGCTTCTCCTTCAACGTCAAGGGTGGCCGCTGTGAGACCTGCTCTGGCGACGGCATCTTGCAGATCGAGATGCAGTTCCTCCCCGATGTGTATGTGCCTTGTGAGACGTGCCAGGGGAAGCGCTACAACCGCGAGGCGCTCGAGGTGACCTGGAAGGGGATGACGATCGCTGATGTCCTAGAGCTGCAGGTGGAGGATGCGCTCGAACGCTTCTCTGCAGTACCCGCAATTCGCAATCGGCTGAAGACACTGAGCGAGGTCGGACTCGGCTATCTCCGCCTCGGCCAGGCGGCAACGACCCTCTCGGGCGGTGAGGCGCAGCGCATCAAGCTGGCCACCGAGCTTGCCCGGCGTTCCACCGGCCGCACGATGTACATCCTCGACGAGCCAACCACGGGGCTGCACTTCGCCGACGTCGATCGCCTCCTGCACGTGCTGCATCGCCTCGTTGAAGGTGGCAATAGCGTCATCGTGATCGAGCACAACCTTGACGTGATCAAGACGGCGGACTGGGTGATTGACCTTGGACCAGATGGCGGAAGCCGCGGTGGCGAACTCATCGCAGAGGGGACGCCTGAGCAGGTTGCGAAGGTGAAGCGCAGCCACACTGGTCGCTATCTCACCCTTGCGCTGAAGGGCGAGCCGATCCACTCGCTGGAGTAGCGATGGCTGAGCCCCTCCTCCCTCGACATGCCGATCCATCGCTCGATCAGGCTGGGCTCCGCGCAGCCCAACTGCTGGAGCGCATCCTTGATGATCTGGTGGACGAACGCGCACGTGCCAGATTCCTGCCGTATCGAGCGTGGACGACGCAGCTCCGCGACGCGCATGGAGCAACGCTGCGCAAGGGGGTTGTCGCCGTTCGCGCCGCCCTCGGCCCAGGGGATGGCCTTGCCGATATCGCCTCAGGCGAGGCGGTGATCGAGCTACGTGAAGCGCTCGACGAGATCCTCCGTATTCTGAATCGCCGCGAAGCCCTTCGTGGTCGTGTCGGATCGCGCGATGGCGCCTGAACGACTCCCCGCGCCGAGTGTCCCTGACGCGATTGCGGCGGCACTGAAGGTTCTCCCTGACGCACCCGGCGTCTACCTTTTCTCAGATAGCACGGGGAAGATCATTTACGTAGGGAAAGCGACGCACCTGACGCAGCGCGTGCGCAGCTACTGGCAGGCGGGCGGCGAACCGGGTGCGCATCGCATTCGTGACGCGATCGCAGAGGTTGCAACCCTGGACTGGACGGTCACCGACTCCACGAAGGAGGCACTCCTCCTCGAGGCCACGCTGGTGCGGCGGCATCTTCCGAAGTACAACATTCGTCTTCGCGACGATCGCAGCTACCCCTACATTCGCGTCACGGCAGATCCGTATCCGCGCGTAGAGCGCACACGCCGCCTCGTGCGCGATGGCTCACGCTACTTTGGGCCATACACAACCCCTGGTTCGGTGAATGCAGCCATGGAGGCGATCAAGCGCCTCTTTCAATTCCGCACCTGCGAGGTTGCGATCAAACCGATGGAGCGCGCGTTAGAACGCCCCTGCCTCCTGTACGACTTGAAGCGTTGCCAAGGGCCCTGCCTCGGCAACATCCCGGTTGCTGACTACCAGCGCGAGATCGACGGGGTGCAACTCTTCCTCGGCGGCCGTTCTCGTGCCGCCATCACCATGCTCACCACGCGCATGGAGTCTGCCGCCGAGCGCGAGGCCTTTGAAGATGCTGCGCGCATTCGCGATGCGGTGCTCTCCCTTGAGACGACGTTTGACGAACAGAAGGTGCCAACCTCCGGTCGACCCGATGAGGATGTGCTCGGAATCGCTCGTCATGGCCGGCACGTTGCCATTGCCTGTTTCCAGATTCGTGACTCAGCACTGGTCGGTCGTGATGTTCATCGCGTAGAGGCGGGAGATTCTGGCGACGCAGAGCTCCTTGCAGGCTTTGCTGCGAGCTACTACGCCCGTGCGGGAGAGATTCCGCCGTCGATTGCGATGGCGACTGAAGTAGATGACGCAGAGATCCTCGAATTCCTTTCGGCTCGTCGCGAGGGTCGTGTTGAGATGCGCGTGCCACAGCGCGGAGATCGAGCGCGGATCGTGCGGTTGGCCGAGCGCAATGCAGAGGAGTGGCTCATTCGTCGCGAGGCGGAAGAGGACGCTGATCGTGAGCGCGCCGATGCGGCGCTCTCGGCGCTCGTCGTCGCCCTAAACCTCGAGGCATCGCCGTCGCGAATTGAGTGCGTCGATGTGAGCACTATTCAGGGAGCGTTCACGGTCTCCTCCTTGACTGTGGCTGAGGAGGGGCAGTTGGCGCCCAAGGAGTACCGCCGCTTCCGCATCAAGGGCGTCGCTGGGCAGGACGACTTCGCAGCACACGCCGAAGCGCTCACGCGTCGCTTCGCCCGCTCCACGGCCGATGGGAGCCAACGGAGCGGTGAGGCCGAGTCACGCGCATGGAGCCTTCCAGACCTTCTTGTCATCGATGGTGGTCGCGGGCAAGTCTCCGCTGCAGCCGCCGTTCTAGATGCCGCAGGTTTGTCGATCCCACTCGTCGGTCTCGCCAAGGAGCGCGAGGAGCTCTGGCCGCGCGACGCTACCGCCCCAATTCTGCTCCCCGCCACCGATCCTGGACTACGCCTTCTGCAACGACTGCGCGACGAGGCGCATCGCTTCGCGATCGGCTATCACCGCACGCTGCGCAGTCGGGCGGCGACAGCGAGCCGGCTTGACGGTATCCGCGGGCTCGGCCCGACGAAGCGAAAGGCACTCCTGCGCAGGTTCGGATCAGCCGCGGGGATTGCCGCCGCACCGGCTGAGGCGCTGACCGAGGTGCCAGGGGTAGATCACGCTCTTGCCGCACGAATTCTGGCGGCTCTCGGCGCGGATCGTGGCTGAACGGGGCTGACGGGCACCCCTGCTAGGATTCTCGGCAATGCGTAAGTTCACCCCGTACCTGATTCTGGCTACAGCGCTTCTGGCGCTGGCTATTGACCTACTCCCAAATCTCAGTCTCCCCGCGGGCGGGACAGCCGGCGGCACACGTCCGATCGAGACCAAGCTCGGCCTCGACCTTCG
>CANKMK010000044.1 GCA_947483025.1 Chloroflexota bacterium
CTGGCCAGTGAGATGCCGCACGGCGGCTTCAAGCAGTCCGGCTACGGGAAGGATCAGTCGATGTACGCCCTTGAGGACTACACCGTGGCGAAGCACATCATGGTGCGGAGCGAGTAGACGATCCTCATCGGGCTGATGCCGTAGGCTGCACCAGATGCAGCACGACGCCCCAACGCCACCCCCGTTTGAAGAGGGGCTCCCGCAGGAGCTCTGGTTCAGCGTTGACGTGGAGTGCTCGGGTCAGACGCCACTCGACGGGAGCCTGATCAGCATCGGCGCCTGTCTCGTTGATGATCCGAAGAAGACGTTCTACGTCGAGCTTCGCCCCGACCCTACGAAGCAGTGGGGCCACAAAGAGGAGCGCGTACACCGCCTCTCGCGCGCTCACCTTGAGGAGAACGGTGTTGACCGACTGGAGGGCGTGCGCCAGTTCGCCCTCTGGGTGCGTGCAACCGCCGAGGCAACCGCGCCAGAGTCGAGCCCCCTCTTCGTTGGCTTCAACACTCCATTCGATTGGATGTGGCTGACGATGGCGTTCGCCGAGGCAGGCGTGAAGAATCCGTTCGGCATGTCGGCGATGGACCTGAAGAGCGTCTACTACACCCTGCACGGCGGTGAGAACTTGACCTGGAAGAAGACGGTGAAGCGCTTCGTGCGACAGGTGTATCCAACCGATCTTGTCGCCGATCACCACGCCCTCGCCGATGCAATTGAGCAGGCGGAACTCGCGCGTGATCTGCGCAGCAAGGCGCTAAAGAATCGCATTCCGCCAACAATCCCCGAGCGACGATGACGAAGGCCGCGCGGGGCGCGGCAGCCCAGCCACTCGATCTGGAACTCATCCGAAAGACCAATCGTGCGCTGCTCGCCTGGTACGCCGCCACCGCCCGACCGTTGAAGATTCGCGAGCGCTCCGATCCGTACAGCGTGTTGGTGAGCGAGGTGATGGCGCAGCAGACGCAGATCGCACGCGTTGATCAGTTGGCGACCGCCTTCCTTGCGCGCTTCCCAACACTGGAGGCACTTGCAGCGGCGGAGACCGCTGATGTGCTGGTGGCGTGGAAGGGGCTCGGCTACAACCGACGTGCGCTGGCGCTGCAGCGTGCTGCCGCAGCTGCAGTTGCGGCTGGTGGTCTGCCGTCGAGCGTCGATGCGCTGATCGAACTTCCTGGCATCGGTCCGTATACGGCACGTGCCGTGGCTGCGATCGCATTTGGTGGGCGCGAGATTCCCGTCGACGTGAACATTGCGCGCATCGTTACGCGACTGGTCGGCACAGAGATGCCGCTGGCACCACGTGAAATTCAGGCGCGCGCCAACGAGTTTGGCGCGGAACTTGCAGATCGCGAGGCTGGTGCATGGGCGCAGGCGGCGATGGACCTCGCCTCGTCAACCTGCCGCGCCGTTGCGCCAAAGTGCGACGAGTGCCCACTTCGCAAGTACTGCCCCTCAGCCGGCCGCACCTTCGCCAAGCCGCCACGCAGTGGTGCGTCGCGAACCCCCTTCACGAAGACCACACGATGGCTGCGGGGGCGCCTGTTGGATGAGTTGCGTGAGGCTGGTCGTGTAGGCGCTCTGGTCACAGGTGAGCGCGGCGAGCACAACGAAGCGGCGGTCGCCGCTACCATCATCAAGATGGTCTCCGAGGGGCTCGCTGAGTCACTGGGAGGGGATCGCTACCGTCTGCCGCACCGCGGCGACTGAGGGGAGGGTCGTGGACGACCTCGAGCTACTGAATCAGATCTTCGAAGAGACCCTGACCGAGCAGGAGGGGCTCCCATTCGTTGCTCGCTTCCGTGAGGCCCTCCACGCCAAGCGCGCCGTTGATTTCAATCTGACCGCAGCCTCAACCGAGCAGTACGACGAGGTCGAACGCATTGTGCGGGCGCTGACGCTGCGCTTCCGGCTCACCAGCCTTGTTGAGGAGCGCCGCCGCGCCGCACAGCTCAGCGCGAGCGCACATCCGGCGGCCGCACCAGGCCCTGGCAGCTTTGATGCCGCGCTCGCCGATCTCGCCGTCGCGGGGCTCTCTCCAACAGAGATTCGCGCCGCCGCAGCAGAGGTCAGCTACCTACCGGTCCTCACTGCGCACCCAACCGAGGCACGCCGTCGCACCCTGATCGCCGCACTCAGTCGCATGCGCACCCTGCTCGATCGACGCGCGCTCGGCGGCACCTTTGCCGCTGAAGTTGATCTGCGCCTGCGCGAAGAGATGACCAACCTCTGGCGCATGGGCGGCATTCGCACCCGCCGCGTTACCGCCCTTGATGAAGTTCGCTCGGCACTGGTGCACTTTGATGGAACGATCTTCCGCCTCGTGCCACGACTGCTGCGCAGCCTCGACGACGCGCTCGGTCGCCTCGAGAAGGCCACCGCACCGTCGGGTCTTCGCGCCCCCCTGCCACTACCGTCACTCCGCTGGGGGACATGGATCGGCGGCGATCGTGACGGGAATCCAAATGTGAATGCCGAAACGACTCGTGAGGCGATGCGCATTCAGGCAGACCACGCGCTGCGCGCTCTTGAAGCGGTCGCCTCGCGCCTCATGATGTCAATCGCTGCAACCGTCGATGGTGGCGAACTAGACGGCGCACTCGGCGCATCGCTCGTTCGCGACGCCAAGGATCTTGGCGAGATCGAACGCACCCTCTCGCACCGGTTCCCCGATGAGCCGTATCGCCGGCGCCTCGGCGCCATCGCGCAGCGCATTGCGCGCACTCGCCTTGCACGCATCGAGGGGGGCAGCGAGGTTGGCGGCTATGCAACGCCGCAGGCGCTCATCAACGAACTGCGCGAACTTCGCGCAAGCCTCGCCGCCGATGGACTAGAGCGCTCGGCGTACGGTGAGCTCCTCGAGTTTGATTGGCAGGTCGAGGCGTTCGGTTTCCACTTCGCCATGATGGAGATCCGCCAGGCGCGTGGGGCACACCATGCGGCGATCACGCATCTCACCGCTGAACTGGGTAAGCCCGGTGAAACCGCAGCGCTAAATGCGGTGCAACTCAAGAACGCCCTCGCCCACGAAGCGGTCCCAGGTGTGACTGTCGGCGAGGTGCTTGCGACGATTCGCGTTGCAGCAGAGATCCAGCGCACTCACGGCGAGGAGAGCCTCGGCCGCTATGTGATCAGTGGCTTTGAAGGAGTCGACGACCTGCATGAGCTCTTGGCACTCTTCGCCTGGGCAGAGGATCAACGTATCGGCTCCGACCTCACCTCCGCTGCGGCTGCCGGGGCACCGCAGGTCGACATCGTGCCGCTGCTGGAGTCGGCACGTGTTCTGGAGCGCGCCGCCGAACTTGTTGATGAGATCGTTGCGAACCCAGTCCTGCAGGCGCACATTGTGGAGCGTGGCCGACGTCTTGAGATCATGCTCGGCTACTCCGATACGAATAAGGAGTCGGGCTACCTATCGAGCGTCTGGTTGCTGCATCTGGCCGAGGCGGCACTGGTGGATCGTGCCAGCACACACAACTTGAAGCTCACCCTCTTCCACGGACGCGGTGGCGCGATCGGGCGCGGCGGCGGCCCAACCCATCGCGCGATCTTGGGGCAACACCCGGCCGGTCTAGAGGGCGGCTTCAAGGTGACGGAGCAGGGTGAGGTGATCGCCTCGCGCTACTCCGATCCCGCGATTGCGTTTAGCGAGGCCGAGCAGATCATCTCAGCGCTTCTCACCATGCGGAGCCCGCTCGCCGAGCAGCGCCGCGCCGAGTGGGAGGGGGAGTTTGCCCCCGCCGTTGGCGCCGTCGCGCAACGCGCCCGCGAGACGTATCAGCAGTTGATCCCGAGCGACCCTGCCTTTGAGGCGTTCTTCCGCGCCGCCACCCCAATTGCTGAACTAGGTGGGTTGAACCTCGGCTCACGTCCTGCCGTTCGCGGGGGAGTGGCGAAGGGCGGCTCCGGCCTCACCAGCTTGCGAGCGATTCCATGGGTCTTCTCGTGGAGTCAGGCGCGGGTGAATCTCCCTGGCTGGTACGGGCTCGGTGCGCTGCGCGCAACGCTCGACGACGCCGCATCCATGGCCACGCTAAGCGACGCATATCAACGTTGGCCCTTCTTCCAGTCGATCGTGGATAACGCCGCAATGATCCTCGCCAAGTCCTCACCTGAGGTTGCTGAAGAATTTGCCGCACTCGGTGGCGCCGGGAGTGATGCCGATGCGACAAGGGTCTGGGCGACGATCGTTGGTGAGCGCACCGCTGCTGGCGATGCGCTGCGACGCATCGCTGGTGCAGCCGAACTGCTCGCCAGCGATCCCGAACTACGCGCCTCCATTGAGGGTCGTGCCCCCGAGGTGAATGCCCTCTCACGTGTGCAGGTGCAACTCCTTCGCGCACTGCGCAGTGCCACCGATGAGGGGCAGCGCGCCGAGCTCTCACACCTCGTTCGCCTCACGGTCAGCGGGGTCGCCGCCGGCCTTCGCAACACCGGCTAGCCACACGTCTATCCTCTACTCATGTTGAAGCGACCCTCCCGACCCAGCGTGCGCGGCGTCATGAGCCCTGAGCAGGTTTCGGCGTGGGTTGCACCCGTTGCCACACGTTGGCGCAAGCATCGCAACCTGGCCCCAGTTTCGATGGCGGCAATGCGCGGGATTGAGGCGAAGGCGCTGCGTCTTGGGCACACCTCCGAACAGCTGCTAGCGAGTGGGGGCGACGCGACCGCCGAACTCGCACTGGCGCTAGCGAAGGGTCGCATTGAATCTGGCGCCGCCGCACCAGGCGCACCTGTCTTCATCCTCGCCGGATCTGGCGCCGAGTCGGCCCTCGCCCTTGAGGCGGGCTTGCGCATCGCCGCAGCGGGCACGCCGATTGTCGTGGCCCTCTGTGGCACACGAGCTCGACCAGAGCATGCCGCGGCATCGGCCGCCTGGGACCGACTTGAGTCACTGACAAATGCGCGGCGATTCCGCGTACCCGACATGCGCGAGGCGGCGCACTTTCGCGCAGGCATCGAAGATGTCGCGCTGGTGATGGAGGCGCTCGGGGGCTCCACCGATGCGATCGTGCCGCCCGTACCAACACAGGCAGGAATCGATTTGGTGATTCGCGCACGCGCCGCCGGTGTGCCGTGCCTTGCGATCACAGCACCGGTCGGGCTTGATCCTGAGACGGGTAGCCGACGACGCGGCGCACCAGGTGCAGACGTGACGATTACGCTGCACCGCCCGCTGATCACGCTCCTCACCGAAACGTCGCGCAAGCTTGTTGGTGAACTTCTCGTTGCGCCAATTGATCTGCCGCGCGACGCTGACACCTTGGCGCAGTGAGCCAGCCCACCAGTCCGCTCCGCTCCGCAACACTCGCGGCACTCGCCGCGGGGGCAGCAGTTCTGATACTGCAAGAGATCAGCGCACTTGTTCCACCAATCGGCTCAGCAGTACGCAACCTGCCGATTGTGGCGATCCTGCTGGTGCTGGCAACGATTTACATCGTGGTGCAGTTGATCCGTTCGCGTTAGTCGCGCTGCAGCATCCCCGTATCGAAGGTGCGCTCGGTGCCCGCGCGCAGTCGCGCGATGGTGTCGGCGTGGGCCAGCCACACAAGTGCGGGTCCAATCACGGCGTAGGTGGCGATCGCAGGGTCAAGGCCTGTCGGCGAAATCGCGTTGGCGACAATCAAGATCGGGGTGAATGCTGCTGCGGCGGTGATTGATCCGAGCGAGACGAGCCGGGTGCGCCAGATCAGA
>CANKMK010000045.1 GCA_947483025.1 Chloroflexota bacterium
CCAGAGGGGCTCATCGGACAACTCGGCTCGCCCGAGATTGGCGGCTCGTACTTCACCTTCTCAGATGAGAACAATGACCTGATCTGGAGCTTCCTCGCCGAATGCAACCGTCGTGGCTGGCTCTACAAGGGGAGCGACAGCATGCCGTGGTGCACACGCTGCGGCACCGGCATCAGTCAGCACGAGATGACTGAGGGCTATGCCGATCGCGACGACCCATCCGCCTACTTCGGCTTCCCACTCGTTGATCGACCTGGCGAAGAGCTCCTGGCCTGGACGACGACGCCGTGGACGATTCCAGCCAACGTCGCCGCCGCGGTGAATCCAACCCTCTCGTATGAGCTGGTGGAATTTGATGGACGAAAGATGTGGATCGGCGCAACGCGCCGTGTCGCCGCGCTCGGCGGCGGTGCCCCTCGCGCAAAGGTGCTGGAGACCAAGCAGGGGAGCGAGCTGCTCGGGTGGCGCTATCGCGCAACGTTCGATGCTGCACCAGCCGTAACGGAAGCGCTTGGCGCCGATGGTGCTGCGCACCGCGTTATCTCGTGGAGCGATGTTGGTGCCGAGGAGGGGACCAGCATCGTGCACATTGCTCCGGCTTGTGGCAGCGAAGACCACGCACTCTGCATCACCGAAGGCCTTCCGATGATTGCGCCGATCGATGAGAGCGGTACCTACCTTCCGGGGTTCAACGATCTCAGTGGGAAAGACTGGCTTGCTGTTGCCGATCTCGTCTTTGCTGCGCTTGAGAAGAGCGGCAGCCTCTTGCGTCGAGAGAAGATCACCCACCGATATCCGCACTGCTGGCGCTGTGCGACGCCACTCGCCTTCCGCCTTGTGGATGAGTGGTTTATCAGCATGGGCGCCACCTACGAGAAGCCACGCGAGCAGCTGAGCGCTGCAGAGAAGGCGGGAAGCCTCCGTTATCAGATCATGGACGTTGTCGACAACATCTCATGGCTCCCATCGTTCGGCCACGACCGCGAACTGGACTGGCTCCGCAACATGAGCGACTGGATGATTTCCAAGAAGCGCTACTGGGGTCTTGCGCTGCCAATTTACGAATGTGAGGGGTGCGGCGCGGTTGAGGTGCTGGGCTCGCGCGCGGAGCTTGAGGGGCGCGCCGTGGCAGGGCTGGAGGCCCTTGAGGGGCATAGTCCCCATCGCCCATACATCGACGAGGTTCGTATCGCCTGCACAAAGTGCGGCGGCGAGGTGCAGCGCGTCCCGGATGTCGGGAACCCATGGCTCGACGCAGGGATCGTCTCGCTCTCAACGATGCGTTACCGCAGTGATCCCGAGTACTGGAAGCGCTGGTTCCCCGCAGACCTGATTACCGAGAGCTTCCCAGGTCAGTTCCGCAACTGGTTCTACTCGCTGCTCGCCATGTCGACGGTCATGGTTGGGAGCGAGCCAACGAAGACCGTCTTCGGCTACGGCCTCGTCTTTGCAGAAGATGGTCGGCAGATGCATAAGAGCTGGGGCAACTCCATTGAATTCGATGAGGCTGCCGATCGGATGGGCGCGGACGTGATGCGCTGGCTCTTTGCCGGCTCGCGCCCCGAAGAGAACGTGCACTTCGGCTGGAATGGTGCGGATGAGGCGCGCCGCAAGCTGCTCGTGCTCTGGAACGTCTACGCCTTCCACGTCAGCTATGCGAACGGTGCCGGATGGCGCCCTGGTGGTGCAGCGAGCTCGGTGGCCGAACGGGGCGCGATGGACCGCTGGATCCTGAGCCGCACCGCCGACCTGGTATCTACTGTGGAGAAGGCCCTACGTGGCTACGACGCGCAGTCGGCCGTGGCACGTCTCGAGGCGGGGATCGATGAGCTCTCCACCTGGTACCTCCGTCGCTCGCGCGATCGCTTCGATCTCTCCACGAACGAGGCGGACCGCAACGACGCATTTGCCACCCTCCACGAGGCGCTCCTTACACTGCTGCAAGTTGCCGCGCCGATCGCACCGATGCTCACCGACGCCATGTACACCAACCTTGTGGCGGACGGTGCAACGGGGAGCATCCACCTGCAGCCATGGCCGACGGCACGGGTGCAGGGCTGGCGTGACCAGGCCCTTGAGGATGCGATGAGCCGCGTGATTCGCGCCGCCGAACTCGGTCGTTCGGTGCGTAGCGCCGCCGCCATGCGTACACGGCAGCCGCTTGCGCTGGCCCGCGTCGTGTTCGGTGGGGCAACCCCACACGCTGAGCTGCTAGAGATCCTTGCAGATGAGCTGAACGTCAAGCGCGTTGAGCCGGTCACCGATGCCTCGGGTCTTTTCGAACGCAAGGTGAAGGTGCTCTTGCCAAAGGTTGGGAAGCGGCTCGGCGACAAGTTGCAGGCGGTCCTCGCCGCAGCGCGCTCTGGTGACGTGGAGTTCCTCGCTGGCGGTGCCGTACGTATTCAGGGGCTTGAGTTTGCATCAGACGAGATCGAGATCCAGGCGATCCCACGCGAGGGTGGCTTTGTCGCTGAGGCCGATGGCCTCGTTGTGGAGCTTGAAACGGCGTTGACTCCAGAACTCGTGGCAGAGGGTGATGTTCGCGAGCTCTCCCGTGCGGTGCAGGATCTGCGCAAACGTGCGGGGCTACAGATCGGTGATCCGATCAGCCTCTATCTCCCAGCAGCTGCGCAGTCGCTTGCACCATACAAGGAGACGCTGATGCAGAGTGTTGGTGCGCGCTCCATTGAATTTGGCGACGCTGCCGGTGACGTTACCGATCAGATTGAGCTCTCCTTTGGCGCTACCGCCTTCTCGTTCCGCCGGACAGCCGGATGAGGCGGGCCACACTTGGGGTGATCGCACTCGGAGTCATCGCAGCGGACCGAGCATCAAAGATGTTGGTCGACAGCATGGATCTCGCGATCCCGCATCAGCTGATCGGTTCGTTCTTGCAGATCATTCGTGGCGAGAACCGTGGGGGCCTCTTCGGCATTGTGCAGGGGAGCGCTCCGCTCCTTGCCCTTCTCAGCATTGGGGTCATCGCTGCCTTGGTGATCTATCACGAGCGAGAGCGCCTGCACCAAGTGACACCGCTGACAGTAGGGATTGGTCTGCTCATTGGTGGTGCCATCGGCAACCTTATTGACCGCCTGGCCTTCGGCTACGTGCTTGATTTCATTGATATGGGCATTGGAAGCCTCCGGTTCTGGACGTTCAACATCGCGGATGCAGGAATCAGCCTCGGTATCGTGATCATGCTCGTCGATACCTTGTGGCGCTCCCGTAGTACGGTGCGTACATGAGTGAGGCACGTGAACTAGATCTGCCGATCCCGCCAGAGGCGGCGCGACAGCGTGCTGACCGATTTGTGGCGGACAGGAGCGGACTCTCGCGCTCGTTTGTGCAGCGTCTTATCTCGGAGGGCCATCTGACCATGGGTGGCCTTATCGTGCGTGCGAGTGCAACCCTCGTGCCGGGGCAGACCTTGCACCTGGTCATTCCACCAGTAAGCGAGACGACGCTCCTTGCCGAGGATATTCCCCTCACCGTGGTCTATGAAGACGAAGACATCGTGGTGGTGAATAAGCCGGCTGGTCTCGTGGTGCATCCCGCACCGGGCCATGCAACGGGGACGCTGGTCAACGCACTGCTGCATCACGTCGAAGAGTTGCCTGGGATCGCTGGCGTAGCGCGGCCCGGACTTGTGCACCGGCTTGATAAAGACACCAGCGGACTTCTCATTGTCGCCAAGGGTGATGTGGCGCAGCTGAGCCTCATGGCGCAGCTCAAGGCGCGGCGCATCAAGAAGACCTACCTCGCCTTGGTGCAAGGCTCGGTCGCCGCCGAACTGGGGCGCATTGAGGCACCGATCGGTCGAGATCCGAATGAGCGGAAGCGTATGGCGGTGGTTGCCGGGGGCCGTGAGGCGACGACGGGGTACCGCGTGCGCGAGCGATTTCCAGGGTGGACACTCCTCGAAGTCGACCTCATCACCGGTCGCACCCATCAGATTCGCGTGCACCTGACAGAGATCGGGCACCCGATCGCTGGAGACCCAACCTATGGGAACGGCACCAGTCGGCGCGGTCCCGATGCAACGACGCGCCTCTTCCTTCACGCCTGGAAGATCGTCTTTGCGCACCCGCGAGATGGCCGCTTGATGCGCCTCGAAGCCGAGCTCCCCGCTGATCTGCAGGCCCCCCTTGATGCGCTACGGTTGCACTCCAGCAGAGGGGAGGGGTGATGGAGCCACAGCGACGTGCCGGGGAACCAGGCGCCCAGGTGATCGTGATCTCTGGGCCAAGCGGCGTCGGTAAAGACACCATCATCAATGAGCTGCGCCGCCGCCCAGTAGGCCAGACCTTCCACTATGTCGTCACCTGCACCACGCGACCGCCCCGCACGGGCGAGATGGATGGCGTCCACTATCACTTCCAGAGTCGCGAATCGTTTGATGCCCTGAACGCTGCAGGCGAACTCCTTGAGGCGGCCACAGTGCACGATCGCTCATACGGCACCCCGCGCGAAGAGGTGCGCGGTGCGCTGGCCCGCGGACAAGATGCGCTCTGCAAGATTGATGTGCAGGGAGCCCGAAGCCTCCGCAAGGTCATCCCCGAAGCCCTCCTGATCTTTGTCGCACCTCCATCCCCAGAAGCGCTCGCTGAGCGTCTTGCCGGCCGTGGCACAGAGACCGCCGATGAGCTGGTCACACGCGCGCGCAATGCGATTACGGAGATGGAACGCGCGCAGGAGTATGACTACCTGGTGTTGAACGAGACTGGCTATCCCGAGGAGGCCGCGGCTCAGGTCGAGAAGATTGTCCTCGCCGAGCGTGCGAAGCACCCGGAGCGTCGGATTTCGGTGTGACCGGGGGCGTCGAGCCTCACGCGCTGACGTCGACCACCCTCCTTCGTGTCGCCGTCGATGTTCCAGGTGCGCCTGGTGAGCGGCTCTACGACTATCTAGCCCTCGACGGAACCCGCGCTACGGTCGGCGATGGCGTGATCGTGCCATTCGGGGGTCGGCGTGCGATCGGCATTGTCGTCGCGCTCAATCCGAAAGATCTTCCTCCCGCAGGAATCAAACTTAAGCCGATTGAGGGTCGCCTCGGCACTGCACCGCTCGTAACTCCACTCCTCATGTCGCTGGCGGAGAGCATTGCTGCGCGCTGGGCTGCCCCAATCGCCACCACCGTGCGATCGCTCCTCCCTGCAGGCATGTTGGATGCGGTTGTTCTGGAGGCACGCAGGGTGGGGGAGGTGAGTGAAGCCTCTGCCCGCATCGGGCTCGGCGAAGAGTGGGTTGCGGTAGAGCGCCTTACAGGTGCACGCGGCAAGACACGAGCGGCAACGCTCAAGAGCCTTCGGCAACTGGAGGTGGCCGGGGAGGCGGAGCGACGCTGGTCACTGGTGCGTCGCGGTGCGCACAGCCTTGACACCACCTTCGCCTCGTTGATCACCGATGCTGCCCCTGCAGTTCTGGGGGCGATGCGGCTGGGCAGTCGCCAGGTAGCCGCCGTAGAGCAGCTCACGGCAGCGGCGGGAAGTGATGATCCTTGGGTGGCTGCAAGCGCGCTCCCCGGAGGTCTCCCAACGGTGCGACGCCTCGCGGATGCTGGTGCTGTGCACCTTGAGGTTCGTCGTGTTCAGCGGCGCCATAGCGATCGTCGGAGCGCGGCCGTAGATGTAGTGGGGACCGAGATCAGCCTAACGAGCGTGCAGCGTGAGATCGCCGATGC
>CANKMK010000046.1 GCA_947483025.1 Chloroflexota bacterium
AATTCCGGCCACCCTGCTCTCGGTCTACTTCTTCCGACGCGTCTCCCCACTCTTTGTGAAGGTGCTCTAAGTGGCACAACGAAAGAGCTCTCGCGTGCACGCTGCGCCGCCGCCAATCCTGCTCTCGGGCCTTGGGGTGCAGTACGACCTGCGACTCAGCAAGAAGCGCAAGCTGCGCGATACGGTGCTACGCGACGGACGTCACTCGCAGAGCGGTAAGTTCTGGGCACTGCGCGAGGTTGATTTTCGTGTTGAGGCGGGTGAGTCCGTTGCAGTGATTGGGCCCAACGGTGCAGGGAAAAGCACGATGCTGCAGGTGCTGGCCGGCATCTTGGAGCCCACCGTCGGCAAGGTTGAGGTTCGCGGAAAGATCGCCACCCTACTGCAGCTTGGCGCTGGCTTCGACCCAGAACTCAACGCACGCGAGAACACACTCCTTGTTGGTGAGTTCCTTGGAGTTCCCCATAAGGAGATGGTGCGCCGAGTGCCTGCGATCCTTGAATTTGCTGGGCTCGGTGAATTCGCCGATGCAGAGGTGCGCACCTACAGCGCAGGGATGCGTGCTCGACTTGGATTCAGCGTTGCGACCTCTGTTGAGCCCGATGTACTACTCCTCGATGAGGTGCTCTCCACCGGCGATGCCACCTTCATCGAAAAGTCGCGGGGTCGGATCACGGAGCTGATGAAGCGGGCACGAGCCATCGTCTTCGTGACCCACGACCTTGACTCTGCCGCAACGTTCTGCACGCGCGCGATCGAGCTCGAGGGTGGAAGAATCGTGGCCGATGGCCCAGCGAAGAAGGTTATTGCCGCCTACAAGAAGAAGATGGCGAAGCGTTCAGCTACGGCGTCTCGCTCAGGTCAGGCAGCCCGCCGCGGTAGTTGAGAACAACGAGCAGCGTTCTTACAGAATCGAGATCGAGCGTCGGCTGAACATCCGCACTCTGGAGCACGGCAGAGGCGACGCTATTCACGGCAACCACTCGACCGACCGAGAGCCCGCGTGGGAAGGCCGAGCGTAGCGTGGGGCTCAACTCAATCCCTGAGGTGGTGATCTCTGCCCCCACAAGCACCTGACGCTGTGCGTCGACATCATCGAAGGCGAGCGGGTTCGCGGCACGCCCTCGAACCTGCCCGATGGCACCGGTCGAGGCGACCTCAGAGGTAACGGAGAACTCTGGATCGGTGAGGAGGCGAACCTGGCAACTCTGATCCGACACCTGCACCACACGCCCAGCGAGTGATGCGCCCGCCCCAATCACGACGTCGCCAACCTTGACGCCATCCACACTCCCAACATCGAGAATCACGTAGCGTCGGTCAATCGCAAAATCGCGGGCGACCACCTGGGCTGCAACCGTTGTAAACGAGGTCGTCGCACGCAGATCGAGTGTTGCCTGAAGTTCCGCTACCTCACGTTCAAGGCTAGCAATGCGGGCCGCCTCGGAGGCGAGTCGATCGCGCTCTTCGAGCAGCGCGGTGAGTCGGGCCTGCAAGTTGCGAATGTCTACAAAGAGATCGCGCACCGATGCGGCGCCCCTTCCAATTGCGGCGACCGGCTCACTCACCGTGCGTACAACCTGCCCCGCGGCACCCTGCACGGCGAGCACTGGTGCGCTACCAGAGAAGAGAAAGAGGATCCCGTTGATGGCGAGGATGACGCCAATGGCGACAAGGCCAGCCTGCGGATTGCGCTCTCCACGATCGCGGGGGAGCATGGGTCCTTAGCGCAGTGGGCGCTGGTAGGTCTCGGGGACGAGCATCTTCTCGAGCGCCTCAACCTCTTCCAGAATGATGCCCGTGCCGCGCACCACGCAGGTGAGTGGATCGTCTGCGATACGAACCGGCATCTTCGTTTCGGCCGAGAGGCGCACATCCATGCCGAGAAGGAGTGCGCCACCGCCGGCCAGAACAATGCCCTGGTCCATGATGTCGGCAACGAGCTCTGGTGGGGTCTCTTCGATGGTGTCGCGCACAGCGTTGATGATTTCAACGATGGAAGGCTCCAACGCTTCACGCACCTGAGGTGCAGCTACCTCTACCGCGCGTGGGAGACCGGTCAGAAGATCGCGACCACGGAAGGTGATGCGCTGTGAATCCCACTCGCCAGAGTGCGCCGAACCGACCGCCATCTTGATATCTTCCGCGGTGCGCTCACCGAGGAGGAGGTTGTACTGGCGGCGGGCGTAGGCCACGATGTTCTCGTCCATCTCGTCACCCGCAATGCGAATGCTACGTGCGGTCACGATGCCGCCGAGGCTGGTGACGGCAACCTCAGTGGTGCCACCACCAATGTCCACGATCATGCTTCCGTTTGGCTCACCGACGGCAAGTCCTGCGCCGATCGCGGCGGCCATCGGCTCTTCAACGAGACGGACCCATCGTGCACCGGCGCGAATGGCGGCGTCGCGCACAGCGCGCTTCTCAACTTCGGTCACACCTGAAGGGATGCCGATGATCATGCGCGGTCGAGCGGAGAGCCATCCACCTTGGTGAACCTTGCGCACGTAGTAGCTAATCATCTGTTCGGTCACGGCGGCATCGGAGATCACGCCGTCTCGGAGTGGTCGAATCGCCACAATGTTGGCAGGGGTTCGACCGAGCATGCGCTTCGCCTCGGCGCCGATGGCGAGCACCTTGCGCGACTTCGTCTCAACCGCAACCACCGACGGCTCGCTGATCACGACACCCTTGCCGGAGACGTGAACAAGCGTGTTGGCCGTGCCGAGGTCGATGCCAATGTCGCGAGAGAAGAGGTTATAGATTCGGTCAAGCATTGCGCGATGGTAGCACCCACCCCGCGGACCCCCGCCCTCCCCCTATGGCGCCTCGGCGCCCCAGATCGAGGGCTGCTTCGAACGAATGCTCACCCAGCGGCCGTGCCCAATGACGAGGTGGTCCAGGAACTCAATGTCGAGCAGGCGGGCGGCGGCGAGCAGTTCGCTCGTGAGCCGGAGGTCCTCGTCGGAAGGCTCAGGATCGCCACTCGGATGGTTGTGGACGGCGGCGAAGCCAACGCCATGTGCCTCGAGGACTGGTCGCAACAGCTCACCGATGCGCACACTCGTACCCGTAGCGGTGCCCGTATAGACATGACGCAGGTCGAGCAGCCCATTGCGACCATCGACGATGGCGATGTGCAGCTGCTCCTGTGCCGACCGACCGAAGATCGGCTGAGCAATCGCAGCGAGGTCGGCCGGCGCTTGCACGCGGGTTCGCTCTGCGGGCCACCAGGCGATCAGCTCACGTGCTGCGGTCAGGGTACGGACGACAAGGTCGCCGGTATGGCTTGGCACGCCGGCGCGCAGCAGCCTATCGGTGACGTTCCCGTGCATGAGCCCCTCTGGTCCGCCGGTGAGGGCAACTAGGTCGCCTGCGGTGTGCGTTGCGCCACTGTGGGCGAGCAACACCTCGAGTGCGTGAATGAAGCGCAGATCACGATCGCGCTGTTCCGGGCTCATGTCGCTGGGTACGGCCGCTGCCAGGGCGAGACTCATGGAACCTCCACGGCGTAGAGGGAGCGGCCAAGGTTGGCACCCCCGGCAGAGCGGCGAGCCCGCCGTTTTCCCGCCGCCCTACCGAAGGCGAGTGCATCCTCTCGCGCGCCGCGTATCAGGCGCGTATGGGCTTGGTGGCGCTACGAGAGAGCGGTAATCGCGACGATGGCAAGGTTGTACGCGGCGTGCAGTGCAACCGTTGCAACGACCGACCGGCGCCGAATCCAAAGCCATCCGAGAGCGATGCCGAGTGGAAGCCGCACAGCGAACGCAACGGCGGCAACGCTCGCGGCATCGGCAACAGAGGTGCCGCCGACGGTGAGTGTGTGTGCGAAGGCGAACACGACCGCAGAGAAGAGGATCGATCGGCGAGCAGATGATTGCCGCGCCCAGGCTTGCGCAATCACGCCGCGGTAGAGGAGCTCTTCACCGATCGGTGCGATCAGTCCAGCAGTGAGGACGTTCGCGGCCAGGTCTACCGTGTTCAGCGTTGGTGGCAGCACGACCGGTGCGCTGAGGCCGGTGCCGTTCATCACCAACGTGGCAAAGAGGCCAGCGGCGGTCAGGATCGGCAGGGCGAGAGCAACGCCCCAGAAAAGGTCGCCAACGAGCCCACCGCGGCGATCGGGCTGCGGCAGCGTACGTGGCGACGCGGCGGGTGTGGCAAACAGAAGATCGCGCCAGCGCACTGCACCGCTCCCAACCACCACGAGCCCAATGATCAGAACCGTTGCAACGTTTGACGCTGCCGCCAGGGCGAGTGTGCCGAGCGGCGTGTTCAGGCTGGCCGCTGCGCCAAGAGCGGTAAGGAGCGCAGCTACAAGAACCTGTGCGAGCAGCGCCCACGGGATCGTTGTCCAGAAGATCGCGAGTGGACCAGGACCGCGCCAGCCTGCAACGGGCGTATCGACGCGGCGCTGCAGGGCAGAGGCGCCAGAGAGCGCAATTCCACCCACGCCAACGAAGACGAGAGCAAGGATTGCCAGACCAACGCCTGCGCCGGCGACGCCCGCGAACAGCGCCCCTACGCCAACGACCGCAAAGAGCAGTCCGATGACGTAGAGCGCCGGCGCCTCACGCCCGGCGAGTTGCAGCAACCCCGGACGCGGCACCGTCTTCATGCAGCCACCACTACGGCTTTGTGCTCTCCGTCAGCGCTGAAAGCTCTTTGAGCACCGCTTGCAACTCACTGATCCGCACGCCGTATGTTGCAAAGTCTCCCGCCTTCAGCGCCGTCTGCGCTTGCGAGAAGAGTGTCGAGGCCTTCGAGACGAGCCCTGCAACATCGGTCGGATTCGTGCCGCCGCCTGGATCGATCACGCCACCACCAACGAGCAGATTCAACGCTTCAGAGAGCGTGTCGCCCCATACGACCTTGGTCGACGTTGCGGCCACGATCTTCTGGAACTCTGGGAACGAGCTCGATGTTGATTGCAGATAGACCGGCTGCAGGTAGACGACCGTTCCGCCAATCGGGGTAACGATCAGGTTTCCGCGCGTGACGGTTGATCCTGATTGATCCCACAGCGTGGTCTGCGCCGAGATGATGGGGTCCGCATCGATGCGGGCACCAACTTGGCTTGGACCGAAGACCGACGTGTCCTTCGGGAAGCGGTAGGCCACCACTTGTCCGTAGGCGTCACCATCGTTGCGCGCCGCAATCCAGGCGATCATGTTCGGTCGGCTCGTCGGTACGAGTGGCTGAATCAGGGTGAACTCTGTGCCGGTTTCGCCAGGCAGGCGAACGCGCACGTAGTACGACTCACCGGGGAGCGACTGTGACCCAGCGGCCGACTCTGGCACCGTCCACACGTCGTCCTGGCGGTAGAAGGTCTGCGGGTCGGTCACGTGGTACTTCGCGTACACACGCGTGGTGATGTCGAATCCGCCCGCGCCAACCCGAAGGTGCGCACGCAGATCGGCCGGCATCGTGTCGAGTGGGCGCAGCAGGCCTGGGAAGACCTTCGACCACGCCAGTGCGATCGGATCCTTTGCGTCAGCCAGGTAGAGGGCCGTCTCTCCCGTATAGAGATCGACGGACGCCTTCACGCTGTTGCGCAGGTAGTTGATGCTGCTCCCCTCGGCCGCGTTGGCGTTCGGGAAGTAGCTGCTCGTGGTGTAG